>NZ_CAKJTP010000063.1:24247-24891 GCF_917627335.1 Protofrankia sp. CiT1
ATGCACCTGCGCGACAGCCTGCTCCGCCTCGCGATCGCCGATCTCTACCGCCCCCTGTGGTCACGGCACATACTGCGGGAACTTCAGAGCGCGCTCGTCCGCGAAGGCTCGGCGTCACCTGACCAAGCCGGTCGGACAATCGGGCTCATGCGCGAGCACTTCCCCGAGGCAGAGGTACTCGGCTACGAGCTGCTGATCCCGGCGATGGCCTGCCACCAGAAGGATCGCCACGTCCTCGCGGCTGCGGTCAAGGCCGGCGCGGGCCTGCTGGTCACCGACAACATCTCCGACTTCCCGGCCACGTCGGCCCTACCCCACGGGATCGAGGTACTGACGGCAGACCAATTCCTCCTCGAACTCCTCGACGCCTCACCAGTCACAGTGATCACCACGCTGCGCCGGCAGGCCGACGGGTACAAGCGCGAACCCAAGACCCTCGACGGCCTCCTCGCCACCCTGAGCAGGTCCGGCCTGCGGGGCTTCGCCAGCGAGGCCCGCCGACTGACGTCCTGAGACGACCGTCGGCCAAGCCGTGCGGCCTGCCCCGATCACAGTCGCCGGACGGGCCGAAGTATCCGGAACCGCCAGGTGTGCGGAACACTCGTTCGATCCGGTGGACGATGTTCCGAGCGGCGTGGTCACCG
>NZ_CAKJTP010000064.1:0-5837 GCF_917627335.1 Protofrankia sp. CiT1
GCGCGAACGCCGGCCATGCCGCCGACCGCGCCGCCGACGATGGCGCCACCAGCCACGCCGCCGAGCAGCCCGGCGAGCAACAGGGCCACCAGAGCCGGTCGAGCCGGGGCCGGGTCGACCGGCTCTCGGCCGGCGCCGCGCGGTCCGGCTGACTTCTGGGCGTCAGCCGGGTCAGCCGGGTCAGCCGGGTCCGCCGGATCGGTATGGGGGCCGCCGGCACGGTGCGTATGGGAGGCAGCGAGAGCGGCCGGCGGATCCGGCCAGGGCCCGCGGGGAGCGGCCGGCGGATCCGGGCGCGTCCACCATGGCCGCGTCGGCGGGCCGGCCGGCCCGCCGTTGTCGGCCGGTTCACCCCGGAACGGGATGTCCTCCTCACCGTCGCCATCCACGGCCCTCCGCCTCCCGGTGCCAGCATCAGGGTACGAGCGGATATAACGCCAGACACGAGACATCCGCCGATATCGCGTAAACGGGCACCGGGAAAAGTTCGGGTCTGTCAGCGGCCCGCTACTGCGATCACGCGGCTACCACCGTACGGCCTCCCGAGAGGATCCAGCGTCAACGCCGCTGGAACACGGTGGCGGCGCGGCGCCACACCGGCAGGTCTACCGCCGCCGGTCGCCCGGCAACGCCGCGACAGCCATCACCGGCAGCAGGCGGACGCTTCCGGATTCGACGGCATTGACCTCAGTGGCGTTGGCCACCGAGACGACGCCGCCTCCCAGCCTGGTCCCGGCTGGGAGGCTGGGCTGTACCACCGGGATCGCGACCGGACGCGCCGGTTCCGGCACCGTGACAGGGGCGGTCGCTCCGAGCGCGGCACCCGCGACAGCGAAAAGAATCACCGCCACCGAGTTCATCAATATTCGCCTCGCCCGGCTCCGGTACCCCCGCGGGCCGGTGGCCGGGCGGGTCACCAACCGGCGGCCAGCCCCGGATCGCGGGGTTGTCATGACCGGCCTCCCGACGGACCGGCGCGGCCGATCGGCGGGGCCCGCCGACAGCGCGACGCGCCTGGTCCGCGGCTGCCCTGCCCGTACCCGCCCGGCCACCGGCTGGGCCGGATCGGGGCTGCGCGCGGGGCTCTGGGCAGCAGGTGGCTGGTTCAGCGAACCGGCAACACCGACGAACAGACCACGCCCGGCTGCCCGGATGACCACGCGAACGGAGACGGTGGCCGAGCGCGGGCGGGCCGGGTCGTCGGGCGGCCCGGCGATGCCGGGAGCGGCCATCCGCAGCAGCCGTTCCGCCGCTCCCCCCGGCAGGGCCGGACCGCCGAGCCCCGCCAGCCGCGCCTTGAGATGGCGCAGCTCGGCAACCTCCCACTGGCAGGACGCACAGGACGCAATGTGCGCCAAGGCGCGGTCCCTGCCGTCGTGGTCCAGCTGCCCGTCCACCAGCGGGGCTATCTGCTTGCCGAGATGTCCGGTCACGCCTGTCCCTCCGGCGTGGACGACGTTCCACCACCTGCGCTCGCCACGGCCGGTTGGCCTGCTGGGGACGCCCGCCGAGTGATCCGGTGCGATCGGCGCGACGGCGACGCGGCGTCCTCGACCGAGAGGGCGGCGCCTGCCCCGATCGAGGACGCCCCGGCCGCCGTCTCCGGTGCCGCCGGCACGGTCAGGGCGGCCCCCGCGGCTGCCGAGGCGTCGAACAAAGCCGGACCGGCCGCCGTCCCGGCCGCACGCGGCGCCCGGTCCGCGAGAGCCTGCCGCAGCATGGCGCGGCCTCGGGAGATTCGGCTGCGCACGGTGCCGAGCTTCACCCCGAGTGTCTGCGCGATCTCCTCGTAGGACAGCTGCTCGATGTCGCACAGCACGACCGCGGCCCGGAAGTCGGGCGGGAGCGCAGCCAGCGCGCCCTCGATGTCGGCGTCAAGATGCGACTCCGCGTAGACGGCTTCCGGGCTCGCCTCACGGCCGGCGAGGCGCTCCGGGTCATCCGGCAACGCGTCGAAACGAATCTTCTGCTGACGCCGCATGCGGTCCAGGAAAAGATTCGTGGTGATCCGGTGCAGCCAGCCCTCAAAAGTGCCGGGCGTGTAATCGGCCAAGGACCGAAACACGCGCACGAAGACATCCTGGGTGAGGTCCTCGGCATCATGCGCGTTCCCGGTAAGCCGGTAAGCGAGCCGGTACACCCGATTACCGTGATCTCGTACGACCTCTTCCCAGGTGGGCGGCACCCACGTGGGCTGGTCAGCACCGGCGATTTCCACCGCGGCGGGTTCGGCGACGGCATCACCGTCCGACACCGGACGTGACGAGACCGACCGCCCAGGCGCGAACGTGGCCAGGCGCGTGTCCTGTCCGTTCACGGTCGCCTCTCGATCGGTTCGCGACGAACGTACCCGACGCGCCGGCCATGGCGCGGCAAAACCCGCAGCGGACACCGGCTGATCTCCCCTCGCCCCATCCCGACACGAGATGCGTTGACCTGACGAACGCTCCATCCGCAGCGGGCGTTCCCGTAGGCTGCCCATGTCATGCCCGACACAGCCACCGGAGCCGTCGATCCGGCCTCCGCATACACCGAGGGCTTCCTCCTGGAAGACCCTCCGCTGCGGGCTGCCCGAGCACGCGCCGAGGAAGTCGGGATCTTTCCGGTCAGCCCGGGGGCCGGTTCCATCCTTCGTTTTCTCGCCGCCTGTGTCGCCGCCCGCACCGTCGTCGAAATCGGGACGGGCACGGGGGTATCCGGTACCTGGCTGCTGCGCGGAATGCGGCCGGACGGAACGCTCACCACCATTGACGTCGAGGCCGAACATCTCCGGCTCGCGCGCCGGACGTACGCGGACGCGGGAATGGCGTCCAACCGCAGCCGGCTGATAACAGGCCGGGCCCTCGATGTCCTGCCCCGCCTCACCGATGGTGCTTACGACCTGGTGTTCTGCGATGCGGACCGGCGTGAGGCCACCGATTACCTCAGCCAGGCCCTCCGGCTGCTGCGGCCGGGGGGGATCGTGGTGTTCGCCGGCATGCTCGCCGGTGGGCGGGTCGCGGACCTGGAGGCTCGCGACTCCGAGGCCATCGCGGCCCGGGAGCTCGCGACCGCCGTGCGGGACGACGTCCGGCTGACCCCGATGCTCCTCACCGCCGGCGACGGCTTGGTCGTCGCGGTCGTCGCGAAGTCGTCACCGGTCGGCTGACCCCACCACAGGGCCCTCGATCACCTAACAGTGATCGAGAACAACACCCCACCCACAACCCACCCCGCGGCTCCACCGCGGGCGCCCAGGCTCGCTCACGGGATGCTGGGCAGGACCTCAGGATGTGAGCCACGCCAGCAGCGTGCGCACGCCCCAGCCGGTGCCGCCCTTGCTGATCTCACCGTCGTCGCTGTCCGCGCGGGCGGTACCGGCGATATCGACGTGCGCCCAGGGGATACCGCCGGTGAACTCCCGCAGGAACAGCGCGGCCGTGATCGACCCGCCGGACACGTCCAGCGCGGTGCCGATGTTCGCGAGATCCGCCACACCGGACTCCAGGGCCGGCCGGTACTCATCGACCAGTGGCAGCCGCCACAGCCCCTCACCGGCTGTCTGAGCCGCCCGGAACAGCTCACTGGCAAGCGCGTCGTCGGAGGAGAACAGGCCGGCCGTCCGGCGGCCCAGTGCAACCGTGATCGCGCCGGTGAGCGTCGCCAGGTCAATGATCGCATCAGGCGCGAGGCTGGCCGCGTAGGCAAGCCCGTCCGCAAGCACAAGGCGGCCCTCGGCATCGGTGTTGAGCACCTCGACGGTGGTTCCGCCCCAGCAGGAGACGACATCACCGGGCCGCATAGCGGCACCACCGATCATGTTCTCCGCGAGGCAGAGCAGACCGGTGACCCGGTCCCGCACACCCATGGCCGGCAGGGCCGTCATGGTCGCGAGCACGGCAGCCGCCCCCGCCATATCCGTCTTCATCGCGGCCATGGACGTCGCGGGCTTCAACGACAGGCCGCCGGAATCGAAGGTGATCCCCTTACCCACCAGTGCCACATGCCGGCCGCGTGGACAGCCGGGATCGGACGCCGGAGCACCGTCGTAGCTCAACCGCACCAGCCGCGGTGGCCGCGACGAACCCGCGCCCACCGCGGCCAGCCCGCCGAAGCCCTGTTCGGCGAGTTCCGTCGGACCCAGGACGTGCGCGTCGAGCCCGGCCGCACGGGCGGTCTCGACCGCGCGCGCGGCGAACCACTCAGGCGACTTGACCAGGCTCGGCATATTGGCCAGATCGCGGGCGAGATGCACGGCACGGCTGGTCACGGTGGCGACGGCGACGGCGGCACGCAGCTCGGGATCCCGGGGGTTCGCGACAATGATCGTGGCTTCCCGCAGGGCCTTCGAGCGATCATCAGTGGTCCCGTCACCGGCGTCACCGTCACCGTCGCCGGTCAGCGCGGCGGCGCCGTCGGTCAAGGCAGCGACCAACGGACGGTAAGCGGCCAGCAACAGGCCTTCGGTGAACGCGCGCAGGCCGATGGCGTCGACCCCGGTCTCGGCGTCCGCGAGCACGGCCGCCCGGCTGGCGGACGCGGCCCGGCGGGCGAACGCCGCACCAGCCGCACGCCAGGCCGCCGGATCCCGCCTGCCGGCTCCCACCAGCAGCAGCCTCGTCGGCGGGTCGGCCCGCCCCAGCGGGACGACGACCACCTCCGCCGGCTCGCCGCTGGCCCGCTCCGCGTCCAGCAGAAGATCCAGGTCAAGACCGAGCGAGTGCCCGACCGCGCGACCGGCCGCCGTCACCGCGGCCGTGACGACCTCCTTCCCCACGGGGAAGGTCAACAAAGCCAGGACCGGCACGCCGACCTCCAATGGCGTACCGGCCCGCAGCGTCACGATCGGTGGGCGGGGGACGGCCCACCCGGCGTCCGCTGGAACGTCGAACACGCTGGCCGCGCGTCTAGCCGGCGGCCGACTTCAGCGCGTCCCCAAGGTCCTTCGCCTCGTCGGGCAACAACTCCACCACAAGACGGCCACCCCCTTCCAGCGGGACGCGCATGATAATGCTGCGGCCCTCCTTGGTGACCTCGAGCGGACCGTCACCCGTCCGCGGCTTCATGGCCGCCATCGGTGCACCTCTTCCTGCCGTCGGACCTGCTACCACCGGCGATTATCCCGGAGAACAGGCCGGGAACCGAAACACGTCACCCCGCAGCGCCACAACAGACGCGGCTTGCCGGGATCGCGAAGCACCAGAGATGCCTCTGAATGGACAACACACACGCAATCCGGACCAACGCCCATGATCAGAACGTTACGACGATCCGGCTGCGGTGTCAGTCGGAGGTCAGCCGCACGTCACTTTTCGAACGTTCCGAGCGAACCGGCGCAGTGACACCCACAACGCACCCACAACCATCGGCCGCAGTAGCGCGAACCCGGCCCGGCCGAGCCATCCCAGCGGCAGCTCCAGGTCCTCGGACCAGACAAACCGCGACCGCCCGGCGGGCAGGGGAACCACCACGAAGGCGCCACCCCCGCGCACCGCCCGGCCGGTATGGCGAACCAGGCAGCGGTACGGCGGCTCCCACTCGACGATCTCCATTGAGTCGACGAGCACCAGCGGGCCGATCCCGGTACGGGCGATGATGCATCCGCCGACCCCGATCCCGCCCTGGCGGCTTCGGACCACCGTCGTCGCCAGCAGCCACTCGCCCTGACGCTCCCAGTCCGTCAACGCCGCGAACACGGTTGCCGGCGCGGCCTCCACCTCGACGGCCACGGCCAGCGTGCCGGACCCGCGCCGCTTCACACCGGCGGCCAGGGGAACGCGCTCCCGGGATGACTGACGCTCACCATGAAGATCTCCCGTAGTGGTCCGCCGGCTCGAAGGCCTCGCATCCTCCGCATC
>NZ_CAKJTP010000064.1:6240-6856 GCF_917627335.1 Protofrankia sp. CiT1
TCCACGCGGCCATGCCCGCCCGGCGGCCGGTTACTCCACCGGCGGGGCCGCCGGGCCGACGGCATCGGCGTGGCCGGTCCAGCCGTCGCGCTCCGCCCTCCGGTAGCTCGGCGCCTGCTCGTCGGCATGGGCGAAGGAAGCCAGCCTGACCATCTCCTCGTCCCGCCGCGCGAGTTCAGCGTCCCGCCAGGCAAGCTCGTCCGCGAGCCGCGCGACCACCGCGTCGACCTCGGCCATCCGGTAGCCCCGGAACGCCATGTCGAACCGAACACCGGCGAGGTCGGCAGCGGACACGGTCAATGCCGGCAGACCGTCACCGGCCGCGTCCGGCGGCGCTGGCGACAACCGGTCGAAGCGTCCGACCGACAGAGCCGCGACGGCGAAGACAATTGCGGCAACAACCACTATCTCGACGACGAGCAACACATCCACGATCGTGGCACGGGTTGAGAAATTATGCCGCACCCGCCACCCCGACAGCACGATCACCGCTCTTTTTCACGCGGACGCAGGCCGGCGCAGGCTCCGGGCGGGTCCGCCGCATACGTGGCCGGCGGATAAGAGCGCCCGGCAACAGGGGTGTGGATCCTCGAAGCTTCCAGCGCCGGCCGCTAAA
>NZ_CAKJTP010000064.1:7323-22065 GCF_917627335.1 Protofrankia sp. CiT1
GTTCCCTGCGGTGAGCGACATCTCCTCGACGGGCGGCCCCGCCGGCCCCGCCCACACCGCCGGCAGCACGGGCGGAGGGCTCCCCGCGGGTACCCGGGCGGCCAGCGACCTCCGGCTCGGCTCATCGACGTTCCGCCCGTCCGACCTGACCATCATGGCAATCATCAATCGGACGCCCGACTCGTTCTTCGACCGAGGCGCAACCTACGGCGAGCCGGAAGCGCTGGCCGCGGTGGACCGTGCCGTCGCCGAAGGCGCCCAGATCATCGACATCGGCGCGGTGAAAGCGGCACCGGGCGAGGACGTCGACACCATCGAGGAGCTGCGGCGGCTCGGCGGGTTCGTCGCGCTCGTCCGGTCCAGGCACCCCAGCGTCGTGATCAGCGTGGACACCTGGCGTGCCGAGGTGGGCCGGGTGGTGGCGAGTGAAGGCGCCGACCTGCTCAACGACGCCTGGGGCGGTACCGATCCCCGGCTCGCCGAAGTCGCCGCCGAGCACGCGCTGGGTCTGGTCTGCACCCACGCCGGGCAGCTGCCGCCGCGCACCCGGCCACACCGGATCGCCTACGACGATGTGGTCGCCGACATCATCGCCACCACGACCGGGCTCGCGAACCGCGCGGTGGCGCTCGGTGTGCGACCGGACGGCGTGATCGTCGATCCGGGCCACGACTTCGGCAAGAACAGCCGGCATTCCCTGGAGGCGACCCGCCGGCTCCCCGAACTCGCCGCAACCGGCTGGCCGGTTCTCGTCGCGCTGTCGAACAAGGACTTCATCGGCGAGACCCTCGACGCCGGGGTCACAGACCGCCTCGAAGGGAGCCTCGCCGCAACCGCGATCAGCGCCTGGCTCGGTGCCAGGATCTTCCGCGCCCACCAGGTCGCCGAGACCCGCAGGGTGCTGGACATGGTGGCGGCCATCCGCGGTACCCGCGACCTCGCCGTCGCCCGCCGAGGCCTCGCCTGACCCGGACGGCGGCTACTCCCCCTCGAGCCGCTCGGCGGTGGTCGGCCCGGTGCCGCCCGGCGGTGGCACGCCTGCCTCGAGAAGATCCAACGCGGCCTCGACCGTATTCGCCCAGCCCAGGGCGTTCCGGGCCGCCGGCCGGACGAAACCCCGCCGGACCAGTTCGTCCACCTGTGCCCGGAGATGGGCGAACAGGCCGTCCGGGTCGAGGACGACGACCGGCTTGGCATGCATCCCGAGAACGCGCCCGACCCACATCTCCAGCAGTTCCTCCAGGGTGCCAAGACCGCCGGGGAGGGCGAGGAAGGCGTCCGAGCGGATCTCCAGGAGCCTCTTGCGCTCCCGCATCGTCTCGGTGACGATCAGCTCGTCCGCGTCGCCGTCGGTGATTTCCAGGGCCGACAGCGCTCGGGGAATCACGCCGGTAGTGCGGGCGGCGCCCGCACGGGCCGCGCGGGCGACCGCACCCATGCACGAGACGGAGCCGCCACCCGAAACCAGGCCGTGGCCGCGGCGGGCGAGCGCGGCACCGACCGCCGCGGCCAGCTCGAGGTAGGAGGGATCGATCGCCTCGGACGACGAGCAGTAGACACAGATGTTCACGCGGGCTCGCCGCCCGGACGCCCGGCCTCCGAGCCCGGCTGGTCGTTGCCCACGCGGTGGCTGTTGACGATGATCTGAACAGCCTCGTCCACGTCATCGGTGAGAGTGACAAGATCAAGATCTGTCGGCAGGATGCGCCCGGCGCCCGCAACCGTGGTGCGCAGCCAGTCCAGCAGGCCCGCCCAGTACCGCGAGCCCATGAGCACCACCGGGAAGCGGGTCACCCTACGGGTCTGGACGAGCGTGAGCGCCTCGAACAGCTCGTCGAGCGTGCCAAGCCCGCCTGGCAGGATCACGAATGCCTCGGCGTACTTGACGAACATGGTCTTGCGGACGAAGAAGTACCGGAAGGTCACCCCGAGGTCCACCCAGTCGTTGAGACGCTGTTCGAACGGGAGCTCGATGCCGAGGCCGACCGACAGGCCGCCAGCCTCCTGCGCGCCCCGGTTGACAGCTTCCATAGCCCCCGGGCCGCCACCCGTGATCACCGCGTAGCCAGCCCGGACGAGCGCGCTGCCGAGCCGCTCGCCAAGGGCGTAGTCGGGGTCCTCGACGGGGACACGAGCCGAGCCGAAGACCGTCACCGCCCGGGGCAGCTCGGCGAGCAGCCCGAACCCCTCGACGAACTCACTCTGGATCCGCAGGACCCGCCACGGATCGGCGTGGACCCAGTCAGCCGGACCACGGGTGTCCAGCAGATGCTGGTCGGTCGTCGACCCTTCGACCAGCCCACGGCGAACGGTGATGGGCCCGCGTTGCCGCTCCGGCGGCCGGCGGGTCCGGGCTGGCCGATCCCGGCCCGGAGCCGGACCCGGAGCCGGACCCAGCCGGGGTCCCGGACCGGCGGCGGCCAGGCGAGGCGACGGCGACAGAAACATCGGCGGAAGCGGGGCCAGCGGAAACCGTTCGGGCGGCCACGGCACCGTCGGCGACAGGAACGTCTGGCTGGGTCGGGTCGGTAGGCGCACTCACGAGCTGTAACATAACGTTCCAGCGTTATGTTCAAGATCGTAAACGGGTAACCGACCGAGAAGTTCGACGGAGGTTACCCGAAACACCCCATGCGGGTCAGCGCATGAGGTAGCGCCGCAGCACATCCTCTGCCGCGCCGATCCGCGCCACCTCGACATACTCGTCGCGGGTGTGGGCGAGGCCAGGGTCACCAGGCCCGAAGTTGAGCGCCGGGATACCGAGCGCGGCGAAGCGGGCCACGTCGGTCCAGCCGTACTTGGCCACGGGCACACATCCCGCAGCCGCCACGAACGCGCTGACGACGGGCGCGGCGAGGCCGGGCAGCGCACCGGGCGCACTGTCGGTCACCGCAAGGGCGAAACCGTCGAGTACGGCACGGACATGCTCGAGCGCCTGACCGACATCACGGTCCGGGGCGAACCGATAGTTGACCGTGACCTCACAGGCGTCCGGGATGACGTTGCCAGCCACGCCGCCGCTCACCCACACGGCGTTGAGGCCCTCGCGGTAGGTACAACCGTCGATGGTCACCGTCCGTGGCTGGTAGTCGGCGAGGCGCTCCAGCAGCGGCGCGGCGCGGTGGATCGCGTTCTCGCCAAGCCATGCCCGCGCCGAGTGCGCCCGGCGTCCGCGTAGCGAGACCACCACCCGTAGGGTGCCCTGGCAGCCCGCTTCGATCTCGCCCGAGGTCGGCTCCAGGAGCACCGCGAGATCGGCGTCCAGCCAGTCGCGATGGCGCTCGGCAACGCGGCGCAACCCGTTGAGCTCGGCGCGGACCTCCTCGTTGTCGTAAAAAACCCAGGTCACGTCATGGGTGAGGGGCTCACCCGCGAGCGCGGCGGCCAGCCGCAGCAGCACGGCCACTCCCGACTTCATGTCGGAGGTCCCGCAGCCGTAGAGCCTGCCAGCCGCGAACCGGGCGGGCAGGTTGTCCGCGATCGGCACGGTGTCGAGGTGCCCGGCCAGCAGCACCCGGGTCGGCAGCCCCAGGTCGGTACGGGCAACGACGGCGTCGCCGTCCCGGTCGACCCGCAGTCCGGCGACGCCGGTCAGAGCCGTTTCGACCAGGTCCGCGAGGACGGCCTCGGAGCCGCTCACCGACGGGACGTCGACCAGGGCGCGGGTCAGCTCCACCGCCGAGGCGGTCAGGTCGAGCGGCGCGCCGCGGCCGAGCGGGGAACGCTCGGCGGATGGTCCAGGTAGCCGGTCCGGCAGCTGCTCAGCTGGCAACGCCGTGCTCCCGCAGGATGTCGTTCAGCGCGAGCTTGTCGTGGATCTCCCCTTCGGCCAGCGTCCGCAGCACCAGGATGCACGGCATGGCGTAGTCCCCGCCGGGGAACGACTTCACCCGGCTCGACCCGACCGCCACCGCCCGCTGCGGAATCTCCCCACGCGGGTACTCCTCGCCGGTGACCGCGTCGAACACGTGCGTGGAGGCGGTGAGGATCGCGCCGGCGCCGAGCTTGGCCCCGCGGCGCACCCGGGCGCCCTCCACCACCATGGCGCGGCTGCCGATGAACGCGTCGTCCTCGACCACCACGGGCTTGGCGTTCGGCGGTTCCAGCACCCCGCCGATGCCGGCCCCGCCAGACAGGTGCACCCGGCGCCCGATCTGCGCGCAGGAACCGACCGTCGCCCAGGTGTCGACCAGAGTACCGGCACCGACGTACCCGCCGATGTTGGTGTAGCTCGGCATCAGCACCGCACCAGGTTCGATATGCGCCCCCCAGCGGACGATCGCGCCCGGCACGACCCGCACCCCGTCGAAGGATGTCTTGAGCGGCACCCGGTCGTGATAACGGAAGTCGCCGGCCGCGGACTCGGCCATCGGCAGCACCCGGAAAGCGAGCAGGATAGCGCGTTTCGCCCGCTCGTCCACGACGACGTCGCCGCTGTCGGCGACATGGGCGACCCGGGCCTTCCCCGCGTCCAGGAGGTTGATCGCCTCAACCACGACATCGTGCAGGCTGCGGCCGGCCAGCGCCTCGGCGGCGTCAGGACGGTCCCACAACAGGTCGATGACCGGGTCTATCGCGGAGTCGATGATCTCGCCCGATGTGCTCACGACCCCGACCCTAACGAGGCGCCTGCCGCCCGTGCCCCACCGGCCCCGAAGGATCATGATCCTGGAAGATCGAGGAGCCCACCGCTCAGTGCCGGGAGACCGGAGCCAACGGGGCCAAGAGGCGGGAGGCGGGACCGCGGCGCCCCCCGGACGGCACCCCCCGGCCCAGGATGGGGGCTACCGGATGTCCGGCGGCTCCGTCGTGACCCGGAATCCGGGACGGCCGCCACGGTCGTCGCCCGGCCACGGCATCGCCGGGAGCGTCCCCGGGCCCGCGGGCGCCGGCCCCCTGTCCTGGTACTGGCTCCCCTGCTGGTGCTGGTAAGCGGTGTCCGGCCGCGCCCCGGCCACGGGCAGACCCCCGGTCGGCGGTCCGGACGGGAGGAGCGGCGCGACCGGACGGGCGCCGGTCTGGTGACCGCCGCCGACGTACCCGGCGGCCACCGGTGCCGGTGGCGGGTTGACCAGCTGCGGTGGCGGCAACATCGCCATCCGCTCCGGGACGGTGGCGACCTGGGCGTCCGGCCCGGTCAGCGCTATCCGGACGTGCCTGCGCCCGGCCTCGCCGTAGAACACGCCGGGGGCGACGAGTACACCCACGCTCGCCAGGGCGTCCACCGTCGTCCAGGCTTCCTCCCCGCGGGTCGCCCACAGGTAGAGCCCGGCCTCGCTGTGCTCGATCGTGAAGCCGGCAACGGCCAACGCCGCGGCGAGCACGGCCCGCCGGTTGGCGTAACGCGCCCGCTGCTCAGCGACGTGCATGTCGTCGGCAAGGGCCGCGGTCATGGCGGCCTGAACCGGTGTCGGCACCATCGACCCGCCGTGCCGCCGCACCTCCAGCAGCCCGGTGACGAGCCTCGGATCCCCGGTGACGAAGCCCGCGCGGTAGCCGGCGAGGTTCGACCGCTTGGACAGCGAGTGCACCGCGAGCAGCCCTTCGTGGGAGCCGCCGCAGACATCCGGATGCAGCACCGAGACAGGCCGGGCCTCCCAGCCCAGCTCGATGTAGCACTCGTCGCTGGCGACGACGATGCCGCGCTCGCGGGCCCAGCCCACGACCGCCCGCATCTCGTCCACGGTCAGCACCCGGCCGGAGGGGTTGGCCGGAGTGTTCAGCCAGACCAGCGCCACACCGTCCACCGGGCCGAGCACCGGCTCGCAACGGGCGAGCAGGGCACCGACCTCGTAGGTCGGATAGGCCGGTGCCGGTATCCAGACGCGGTCGCCCGGCCCGAGCCCGAGCTGGCTCGGCAGCTGCGCGACCAGCTCCTTCGTCCCGATCACCGGCAGGACGCTGTCGGGCTCGACGATCACCCCGAGCCGGCGCGCCAGCCAGCCCGCGGCCGCGTCCCGCAACTCGGGCGTACCCGCGGTGGCCGGATAGCCGGGGGCGTTCGCCGCCGCCGCGAGGGCATGCTGAACCGCGAGCGGGGTCGGGTCCACCGGCGTGCCGACCGACAGGTCGACCATGCCATACGGGTGTGCGCGGGCCTTGCGCGCGAACGGCGCAAGGGCGTCCCAGGGGAAGTCGGGCAGCCGCACCCGGAAGTGATGGGCCTGCCGGAGCGCTCCAGCAGGCCCCGTAGGCCCGGTCAGGACTCGCCCTGCGGCGCCAGCGCGGCGACACCGGGCGGATCGAAGTCGAGCGCGCCCACCTTCGACGCCCCGCCAGGCGAACCGAGCTCCTCAAAGAAGACGGCGTTGGTGTCGGTGAAACCCTTCCACTGATCCGGAACGTCGTCCTCGTAGTAGATGGCTTCGACCGGACAGACGGGCTCACACGCTCCGCAGTCGACGCACTCGTCAGGCTGGATGTACAGCATCCGTCCGCCTTCGTAGATGCAGTCGACCGGGCACTCCTCGATACAGGCCCTGTCCTTGACATCGACGCAGGGCTCCGCGATGACGTAGGTCACCGGTTGTTCCTCCTCGGCTCACGGGCGACTGATTCCCTAGTATCGACCTCGACGGTTCTGTGTCGACAACAAGGGCGTTCGCTTGTCGTGTATGTCGTCCGTATCACTCCTGCTGACGTCGGCGCCAGGGTTTCCGTCCGCCGGCGGGTCGCCGGTCCGCTGCCACTGACCGACGTCGTCGGGCAGCTGCTGTCCTGGACCGACCGATGTCTGACGATACGGACCAGAGACGGTTCCATCGTGAAGGTCGCGGAAACAGATCTCGTTGCCGGCCGGAGGGTGCCGCCGCGGCCGGTCCGCCCAGCGGCCGCTGGGCAGTGCGGCGCCGGGCAGTGCAACGCTGGGCATACGGAGGCGAATCCGCAATGAGTGCCCGAACACGACGCCAATTCGCCGACATCGTCCGCCGGGATCCGGTCGATGTCGCGCTGGCCTGCCTGCTGATCGCGGCGGAGGTCGAACCAGGCCTCGACCCAGCCCGCGAGCTGGCCCGGTTCGACGCCCTCGCCACGGACGCCGGTCGCCTTCTCGACATCGCGCCGGACGAGCTGGGCACCGCAACGGACGAACTGGGCACCGCGGCGGACGAGCGACCCGCCACCCGGCGCACACTCGCCGGGCTGGACGTGCGTGCCGCCGCCGAGATCCTGCGGGAGGCGCTGGGAACGCGGGCCGGCTTCCACGGTGACCCCGGCAGCTCCGACAGCCTGCACGCCTGCCTGCTCACGTCGGTGCTCCGGCGTCGGCACGGCCTGCCGATCATGCTGTCGATCGTGTGGATGGAGGTCGCCCACCGCCTCGGCGTCCCCGCGTACCCGATCGGCCTGCCCGGCCATGTCATCGTCGGTGTCGGCGCGCCGGACCGGCACGTCCTGGTCGACCCGTTCGCCGGCGGCCGGCTGATCACCGTACACGAGGCCGCGGAGAAGGTCCGTTCCGCCGGGGTGGCGTTCACCCGTTCGCAGCTCAAGCCGATGGACCCGACCGGCCTGCTCATGCGGGTACTGGGCAACATCCGGATCTGGGCGGCACGGACGGAGGCCATCGCGACGCGGCTGTGGGCCGTCGAGCTGTCCCTGTTGCTGCCGCGCCATCCCACCCACCTGCTCCGGGAGCGCGGGGAACTACGTGCCCGCCGCGGTGACTTCATCGGCGGCGCGGCGGATCTCACGACTTTCGCCGATGTGGTCGCCGCCCTGGAGCCGGCCGCGGCCGGCGCGGCCCGTGAAGCGGCACACGCCGCCCGTGCCCGCTTGAACTGACGCCGGTCAGTCAGCGGCGAGCTCCCGGTACATCCCCCGGTAGAACAGCAGGGGAGGCGCATCCCGGCTGGATCCGTCCAGTGCCACGACTTCACCGAGCAGCAGGGTGTGATCACCGCCCTCGTAGGTGAGGACCGTGCGGCACTCGAACGCCGCGAGCGCGTCCGTCAGCAGAACCACGCCGGTCGCGGCTCCGATGGAATGCTTCCAGCTCTCGAAGAGGGTCCGTGCGTCGTGCCGGTCCTGGCTGGCGAAGAAGCGGGACGCCTCCCGCATGTCCGCGGCAAGGACGGAGACGCCCCACACGCCCGCGCCGAGGACCGGCGTGTGGAAACGGGACATCTTGCCAACGCTGACCAGCACCAGCAACGGGTCGAGTGACACGGAGGTGAACGAGTTCGCGGTAATCGCGAACGGCTGGTCCTCGAAAACAGTGGTGATGACCGTGACACCTGTTGCGAAACGCCCGACCGCCCGGCGGAAGGCGTCCGGATCGACGGCCACGCGGACACGCTACTCCCGCGCCGGTTTGCCGAGGCACTCCCGACCTGCTCGTGACAACGACCACATCTCCTCTTGGCCAGCCACGGCTTCATCCCCGGTTGTGGCGGCCCTTCAGTGCCCGGGACGACGGTGGTCCGAGCCCTGGGCCGGCGGACGCTGATCCGGGTGCGGACCGGAGGCAGAACCGCGCGGACCGGTCGCCAGCGTCGCGGACAGGCCGCGACGGGGCGAGCCGAGCATCGCCACGACGACCGGAGCGATCGCACCGACGACCAGAAACAGGTACCCGGCGGTGCCCGCCGTCAGGAGAAGATCACCTTCAGGACGCGCGACGCCAAAACACAGCACGATCGGGATCCAGCCCACAGCAACGATCATGGCCCCGAGGCGGGTGCCGGTGAACCAGCGCACCAGCAGCGCCGCGGCGGTGTTTCCGGCCAGCGCGAAGGCAACTCCGACCGACAGCAGGACCCCGCCGGGCCGGGGGCCCACCGGAACGAGGAACACACCGTAGAAGCCGAGCGCAAGACCGACCAGCCAACCGAACACGTAGGCCGACCCCAGGAAAGCCCGAGACGGTTCAGCGCCTGCGCCTGCGCCTGCGCCGCTGCCGCTGTCGCTGCCGCTGACCGCGTTCACGTCCCTGCCCACATCGGTGGCTGTCGCCGTGACCGAGGCCGCCGGAGGCGGCTGACACGAATGATCATGCATCGTCGAACCGGGCATGGGTCGAGATTAAGAGCGACCGGCAATAGGGGACGCGGCGTCGCGGGGCTGGGGCACCCACCTCGCCGCGTTGTCGTCGGTCGCCACCCAACACCTCCGGTGGCTCCCTCCGCCGCCTCGCGACGCACGCATCCCAGCCCCGCTCCTTGGCCCACTCCCCTGTTACCGATCACTCAGAGATCGAGCCCGGCGAAGAGGTCGGTCTCGCGCCCGTTCGGGCCGCCGGCCGGTCCGCGCTCACCCCGGGTGAGGATGTAGTGCTCGGTGCCCCATGCCCGGTGGCCGATGCCGTCGGCCAGGACGAAGAAGAAACCGTCCGTCGTCATCTGGGTTGCATGCGCTCGCATGGCCGCCACCTTCGCCTCGAAGTGAGCGGGCGAATCGATCTCAGTGGTCACGGCACTGTCCGGCACCGCCATCGGCACGTCATCCGCCGACTGCACACCGTCGAACAGCTCACGCCCGGTACCCGACGAACGGAAGTAGTCGATCCCAGCCTGGATCATCGATCGCGCGACCGCGGTCTGGTACAGCTTCGCGGGCTGCCAGGGCGGCCCGGCATCCGGAGCGAAGGACGGATCCCCCGCCACCTCGAACATCCGCACAGTCAGTTCGTGCGCACGGATGTGGTCGGGATGCCCGTAGCCACCGTTGCTGTCGTAGGTGACCAGTACCTGCGGACGGACCGCACGGACGATCTCAGCCAGCGCGGCCGCCGCCTCGTCGGGATCGGCCCGCCACAGGCAGCGCGGATCGTCGTTCCCAGGAGTGCCCATCATGCCGCTGTCACGCCAGCGGCCCGGCCCGCCGAGGAAGCGATGGTCGGTGACGCCGAGCGCCTCGCACGAGCGCGCCAGCTCACCGATGCGGTACCCGCCGAGCTGGTCGCCCCGGTCGGAGCGCAGATTGATCAGTTCTGGAACGAGCACCTCGCCCATCTCCCCGAGCGTGCACGTGACAAGAGTCACATGGGTCTCCGGGTCGGCGGCGTAGGACGCCATGGTCAGCCCGGTCCCGATCACCTCATCGTCAGGGTGGGCATGCACGAACATCACCCGCCGCGCCGGCAGCTCGATGAAGTCCAGCCCAGACCCGGTCAGCACAGTGGGAGCAGTCACGCCCACGACCCTACGGGGCGCCGCGGACGCGACGGCACCGGAGCCCACCAACCACGCTCCGCGAGGATGAACGGAGATCACCCGAGGAGCGAAGCCAGGCTGGCCCGCCTACCTCACGCACACGACGACAGCCGCCGCACGCTGGCCGAGGTCACGCCCGGCGGCGGGAACGGAGCTTCTCCCGCTCCGCCGCGGTCAGCGCGACCTTGCGCATCCGCACCGGACCGGGCGTGACCTCCACGCACTCGTCCTCCCGGCAGAACTCCAGCGCCTGCTCCAGGGACAGCTGCCGGTGTGGGGTGAGGCGCACCAGCTCGTCCCCGGTGGACGAGCGCATGTTGGTGAGCTTCTTCTCCTTGGTGGGGTTGACGTCCATGTCGTCGGCACGGGAGTTCTCCCCGACGATCATACCTTCGTAGACGTCGGTGGTCGGACCCACGAAGAGGGTGCCGCGCTCGCCCAGGTTGTACAGGGCGTACGCGGTCGCCACGCCAGCACGGTCAGCCACCATCGAACCCGTCGCACGGGTACGGAGTTCCCCGAACCAGGGCTCGTAGGAGTCGAACACGTGGTGCATCAGCCCGGTGCCGCGGGTCTCGGTCAGGAACTCGGTCCGGAAGCCGATGAGCCCGCGGGCCGGCACCTGGTACTCCATCCGGATCCAGCCGGTGCCATGATTGATCATCTGCTCGAGGCGGCCCTTGCGGACCGCCAGCAGCTGGGTGAGCGTCCCGAGGTACTCCTCGGGGGCGTCGATGGTGAGCCGTTCCACCGGTTCGTGCCGCTTCCCGTCGATCTCCCTGGTGACGACCTGCGGCTTACCGACGGTGAGCTCGAAGCCCTCACGGCGCATCAGCTCGACCAGGATCGCCAACGCGAGCTCCCCGCGGCCCTGCACCTCCCAGGTGTCGGGGCGCTCGGTCGGCAGCACCCGGATGGAGACGTTGCCGACCAGTTCGGCATCCAGCCGGTTGCGCAGCAGTCGCGCGGTCAGCTTCGTCCCGGACTTACCGGCCAGCGGGGACGTGTTGATCCCGATGGTCATGCTGATCGACGGCTCGTCGACGGTGATGACGGGCAGCGGCCGCGGGTCCTCGGGGTCGGCCAGCGTTTCGCCGATCATGATATCCGCAATGCCCGCGATGGCGATGATGTCGCCTGGACCGGCCTGCTCGCCCGGCACCCGCTCCAGCGCCTTCGTGACCAGCAGCTCACTGATCTTCACCCGGTCGGTACGGCCGTCCGCGCGGCACAGCATCACGCTCTGCCCACGGCGCAGTGTCCCGTTGTGCACCCGGCACAGCGCGAGCCGGCCGAGGTAGGGGGATGCGTCAAGGTTGGTGACGAGCGCCTGCAAGGGTGCCTGCGGGTCGTAGACCGGCATCGGGACCGACTCAAGCAACACGTCGAACAACGGCTTGAGATCGGGTGAGTCGGGGTTGCCGCCATCATCCGGCCGGTTCAGCGAGGCGCGTCCCGCCTTGGCGTTGCAGTAGACGATCGGGAAGTCGATCTGGCTCTCATCCGCGTCGAGGTCGAGGAAGAGCTCGTAGGTCGCGTCGACGACCTCGGCGATCCGGGCGTCGGAACGGTCCACCTTGTTGATGACCAGAATGACCGGCTGCCTGGCTTCCAGCGCCTTGCGCAGGACGAACCGGGTCTGCGGCAGCGGGCCCTCGCTCGCGTCGACCAGCAGCACGACCCCGTCGACCATGGACAGGCCACGCTCGACCTCGCCGCCGAAGTCCGCGTGGCCAGGCGTGTCCACAATATTGATCGTGACGTCGCCGTACTGGACCGCGGTGTTCTTCGCGAGAATCGTGATGCCCTTCTCGCGTTCGAGATCCATCGAGTCCATGACGCGATCCGTCGCCTCGGCATGGTCACCGAAGGCGCCGGACTGCCGCAGCATCGCGTCGACGAGGGTTGTCTTGCCATGATCGACGTGGGCAATGATCGCGACGTTGCGCAGATCGGCGCGGACGGACACGGTGGCGGGCTCCGGTACGGACGTGGGGCAGCGGCCCCGAGGCTGGTTGTTACTGGACAGATGGTGCTGACATCGTGACGCCGGACGCGGAACCCGGCCCGACGGGACACCCCGCGCGTCAGGCATGGGCACCAGAAGATCATCCCATTCCCGCTCGCCTCTCAGGGTCTACCCGCCATGGTACGGACCCGCGAGACCTCACATCGAAAATCAACAGAAGGTTTATTTCTCAACACCTTCCGTTAATGTTATCTACCATCCCACAACCCCAGAACACCCGCCGCCAGAGCAACGCGAAGATCATTAACTAACGGTAAGTCCGGAGAGAGCCACGCTACGTTATCAAGTTCGTGCGATGCCAGCCATCGCAGCTCCGAATGCGCGATCATATATGGCTCGCCACCGACGATCCGAGCGAACCACACCCGGAGCACCCAGCCGGCCGTGGGCAGCGCGACCTCGCCGAGGAGCGCTCCCACCTCGATGCCCACGCCGAGCTCCTCGCGGCACTCGCGCGCGAGCGCGGTCGCCTCGTCCTCGCCGGGCTCGACCTTGCCACCGGGAAACTCCCAGCCACCGGCGAGCGCGGGAGGATCGCGCCGGCAGCATGCCAGCACGCGGCCCTGCGCGTCGATGAGCGCCGCGGCTACCACAACCCGCCGGCTGCCTGTCGGCTCCATAGCCGCACACACTCTCATGGCGCTGGGTTTCCCCGCGGCAAGGAGGGCGCGCTCACCCAGGTGGGGGTAACACCGAAGTCACCCGACAAACTGAACGGAGGCCATTCCATGCCCACCAGGCTCGACGCGGACCGGCTCGCCGACGCACTCGGCGAACTACCGGGATGGAGCGGTGATACCTCGACAATTGTACGAAAAGTCACCATGGATGATGAGACCGCAGACGAGGTGGTCGAGCGGATCTCGCTCGTGGCGAACACCATGAATCACCATCCCATCGTTGACCGAGCACACGGCGTGACAACCTTCACGGTCTGGACGCATTCCCAGGGCGGCGTCACAGAGCTTGACATCACGCTGGCATCCCGGATCTCCGACGTCCTGCGTCAGCACGGCATCGCGGACCCCAGCAGGTAAGAGCGCCCGGCAACAGGGGTGCGGCGGCACGGCAATCCCTCATGCGCCGCCGCATCTTTCCGACTACTCGTCGTGCCTCCAAGGCTCTGACCTGGGAACCCTCGGCGTCCCCATCAAAACTAGGTGATATGAATTAGCTATTCGCCTTGATCTATCGGGCGTCGGATCCCGGGAAGGTCACCCCAGCGCCATGCTGGATCAGCGTGACAAGACAACCACTGTTCGTGGAGGCCTACTGTGCGGCATCGCATTCCGTTTGGTCAGCGGTCTGCCATGGCCGTCGTCGCCGTTGTGCTGGCGGCAAGCTGCGGCGGCGGTAACGGCGACACACAGAGCGCGTCCGCGAACGCAGCCTGCACAACCCCCGGCATCAGCCCGACCACAGCCAAAGTCGGGCTGGTCTTCCCCTCCTCAGGGCCCGCGGCACCGCAGTTCGCGGACTTCCGGGCCGGCATAGACGCGCGGTTCGGCGTGGCGAACGGCAACGGCGGCGTACATGGCCGCCAGCTCGTCTACGACTGGTCGGACGACAGCTCCGACCCGGCCACGAACCGCGCCGTGACAACCGGGCTCGTCGAAAGATCACAGGTCTTCAGCATCCTCCAGGCCAGCAACGTCGTCTCCGGTTCAGCCGACTACCTGCACAAGAACGGCATACCGGTGGTCGGCTTCTCGGCGGAAACCATCTGGAGCAAGAACGACAACATGTTCACCTGGTCGAACTACCTCACGGACGGCCCGGCACCGACGACATGGGGAACATTCGCGAAGAACCTGGGCGGCCGGAAGGCCGCCGTGCTCCGCATCGCGTTCAGCGAGGCATCGGGCATTTTCGCCCAGAAGATGACGGACAGCCTGAAGGCCGCGGGCATCGACGTGGTCTACACCGACCAGATCTCCGTGACCGGGACGGACCCGTCCATGATCGCCGCAAAGATAAAGAGCTACGGTGTTGACGTGCTCGCCGGCGCGCTGACGGTCGACGCTTTCGCGAGCATTACCAGCGCGGTCAACCGGGCGCAGATACCGCTCAAGGTCTCGATGTCCCCGTCCGGGTACGACCAGGCGGTCCTCATCAAATACGGCGCCCAGCTCGCCAGGACCTACCTGTTCCTGAACGTCGCGCCGTTCGAGGAGAACCTGCCCGCGCACAAGGCGTTCATCGCCGGGATGACGGCGTACGCCCCGCAGCTCCAGCCACCGACCCAGAGCGTCGCCCTCAGCGGCTGGATCACCGCCGACCTGTTCATCCGCGGGCTTCAGGCCGCCGGCTCGTGCCCCACCCGCCAGTCCTTCATCAGCGGGCTGCGAGATGTCCACGACTACGATGCCAACGGTCTGGTGGTACCAGCCTCCGACATGGCCAAGTACCAGAGCGCCTCACCGTGTTACACCTTCGTCCAGATCAACGCCAAGGGCACCGCCTTCGACGTGCAGCAGCCGGCGCCATACTGCGGTCAGTAGCTCGGAGCCGCAGAGCGCCCGGCAACAGGGGCGTGGATCAAGGAACGAGGCTACGGCG
>NZ_CAKJTP010000064.1:22331-23615 GCF_917627335.1 Protofrankia sp. CiT1
CTCCACGACGTCACCGTCGGCCATCACGTAGTCCTTGCCCTCGATACGGACACGGCCAGCGGCACGAGCCGCGGTCATCGAACCGGCCGCCATCAGGTCGTCGAACGAGACGACCTCCGCCTTGATGAACCCGCGCTGGAAGTCGGTGTGGATGACGCCCGCGGCCTCCGGCGCGGTCGCGCCGGCCCTGATTGTCCAGGCCCGCGACTCCTTCGGCCCCGCCGTGAGGTAAGTCGCCAGGCCCAGCGTGTGAAAGCCGATCCTGGCCAGCTGGGCCAGGCCGCTCTCGGTCTGCCCCAGGGCCGCCAGCAGCTCGGCGGCGTCGTCGTCGGGGAGCTCGCTCAGCTCGGCCTCGACCTTCGCGCACAAGACCACCGCGTCGGCCGGGGCGACCAGCGCCGCGAGCTCCTTACGCCGGCCGTCGTCGGCGAGGACGTCCTCGTCCACGTTGAACACGTACAGGAAGGGCTTGGCGGTGAGCAGGAACAGCTCACGCAGCGCGGCCCGGTCGACGCCCGGATCGGACGAAAGGGTGCGGCCCGCGTCCAGTACTTCCCGGGCGTGCTTCGCGGCGGCCAGCATGGCCTGCCTGCTCTTGTCGACCCGCGCTTCCTTCTCCAGCCTGGGCAGGCGCGCGTCGATGGTCTGCAGGTCGGCGAGGATCAATTCGGTGTTGATCGTGGCGATGTCGTCAGCCGGATCGACACGGCCGTCAACATGGACGACGTCCGGATCGGAGAAGACACGGACAACCTGGCAGACCGCGTCCGACTCGCGGATGTTGGCGAGGAACTTGTTGCCGAGGCCCTGTCCTTCGGCCGCGCCGCGGACAAGCCCGGCGATGTCGACGAAGCTGACCGCCGCCGGCACCGTACGGGTGCTGTGGAACACCTCAGCCAGCCGGGCCAGCCGGGAGTCCGGAACGCCGACGACTCCGACGTTCGGCTCGATGGTGGCGAACGGGTAGTTCGCGGCTAGGACGTCGTTACGGGTCAACGCGTTGAACAAGGTCGACTTGCCGACGTTGGGTAGTCCGACGATCCCGATCGACAAGCCCATGACGCCGCAGTCTACGGGGCGGGCCGCGGCCGGCGTCCACATACCACTGCCGGACGACGCCCAGAAGATATCGCTGGCATCCCGCCAGGCGCGATCATGGCCGGCGTGAAGCCTGCCGGGTACCGACTGCCGGCGATGCTGCTTGCCGGCCTCCTGTGCGCGGCCACGGGCGTCGCCTGCACGGGCTCCAACGCCAGCCAGCCGCGCCCCAGCCACCCAATCTCC
>NZ_CAKJTP010000064.1:24253-25619 GCF_917627335.1 Protofrankia sp. CiT1
GGCACCAGCCAGCCGGGCGCTGGCGACACGGCGAAGAACCCGCCCGTGATGGCGCGCTGTGTCACGCCAGGCCTGCTCCTGTCCGCCGTGCCGCCAGCCGGCGGTGGTGCCATGGGCCATCAGGGCCTCGTCCTCGTCTTCAGGAACACGACACGGAGCTCCTGCGCGCTCAGCGGCTATCCGGGTGTCGCCGCTCGCGACAGCAGCGGACGCCACCCCGTCGACGCCGCTCGCAGCACCGTCGGCTCCATCTTCCCGAGGACAGCACGATCACGGATCGTCCTGGCGCCGGGCGGCACCGTGTCCGCGGGCCTGGAATGGACCGTCGTCCCGATGGGGCCACGGGACCGTTGCCCGCGGTACGCCGGTCTCGCGGTGACGCCACCGGACGAGACACGCAGTCTGTGGCTGACCAGGCCGCTCAGCTTCTGTGGCGAGTTCCGGATCCATCCGCTGGTATCCGGCACCGACGCTGGCGGCACCGACGCTGGCGGCACCGCCCAGTAGCGGCGCGGCGGTCGCGGCGAAAAGCGTCGGAGGCCTGTGATTGCCTATCGGCCATGGACGTCGCGACCACCCTGCTTCTCCTTCTCGGCCTGTTGCTGGGCGGCGCGGGCGGTTTCGCGGCGGGCCGCCGCGCTGGCGACATCCGCCTCGCGGCCCTGGCCTCCGAGCGTGACGCCGCCACCCGCGAGCGTGAACTGCTACGCCAGTCGGAACAGGCCGCGCGGGAGCGGGCAGCGCTGGCCGAGGCTGATGTCGCGGGCATGCGGACGGCGCTGGACTACGAACGGCGATCCGCGACCGAACGCCTGAACCTCGTCGAGCAGAGCCAGCAACGCCTGGCCGAGTCGTTCCAGGCCCTGTCCGCACAGGCGTTGGAGAGCGCGAGCCGCCAGTTTCTCGACCTTGCCTCCGTCCGCCTGCAGGAGGCCGGTACGCGTGCCGCCGGCGACTTCGAGCAGCGCAGGGTGGCCGTCGAGCACCTGATCAGTCCGCTGCGGGAGGTACTCGGGAAGATGGAGCACCGGCTGGCGGACCTGGAAACCGCGCGCATCGAGGCGTACGCGACTCTCGTTGAGCAGGTCCGGGGTGTCCAGCAGGTATCCGAGGGGCTGCGAACGCAGACCGCCGCCCTGGTCACGGCCCTGCGCAAGCCCCAGACTCGCGGGGCCTGGGGGGAGATGCAGCTGCGCCGGGTGGCCGAGGTCGCCGGAATGATCGCCCGCTGCGACTTCACCGAACAGCCCACCATCACCGACGGCGACGGCGTGCGGCGACCGGACATGGTCGTTCACCTGGCGGGCAACCGGAACATCATCGTGGACGCGAAGGTGCCTCTGATCGCCTTCCTTGAGGCTAGCGA
>NZ_CAKJTP010000065.1:0-8989 GCF_917627335.1 Protofrankia sp. CiT1
ATGTCGGATAACCCCTCCCTTTTTGTCATGAAGCCGGCACCGACGCGGGCATGGATGGCACCGGCCGAGGGAGAGAACAGCGTGGAGAAGAACAACGGCGAAGCCGCCCGCCCAGGTCGCCGCCAGCCAGCAAGCGCGGCCGAGGCCACTTCCCCGAGGAAGAATCGGACCTCGACGACGAGCACAGCGGCTCGTCGCCCGACCGCGGCCGGGCGTGGCAGATCTCGGACCGCGAGCGATGGACAGGCGCAACAGCGCTGGCGGGCGGCTCGCGACGCCCGCGCTGGCGGTGCGCGTCAGCAGGGTCGCTATGGAGATCAGCCGCCAGCAGGCGGCAACCGTGACACGGCTGGCCGGCCCGCGCGACGAGCGTCTGCCAGCGCGCATCATGATGATGGCGCCCGCCGGTCGCCTCGACCCGTGGGTGCGCGCGGTGACGGCCGGCGTTCTGGTGAGGATCGCGGTCCGGATAGGACAGGCCAGCGACAGGGCGGCGGCCGGCCGGTTGAGCGGCCGAGATCGGATCGGGCGAGAGCGGAAAGGCCGGGGTCGCGGGGGCCGGAAGCCGACGGCCGTGAATCCGGGCGGCGGCCGGCGGGCCCGCCAGCCCGTGGGGCGTCTGTTCCGCGCGGCGGCCGCGGTCACACCGGCAGCCCGGAACGTGGCCAGGGACGCGGCAACGAGCGAGGACACGATGAACGCAGGCAGAGCGCGGCGCGTTCGGCTCGCCCATCGGATTCGCCCGCCTCGGGCCCAGTGAAGCGCGGGAGCGGATCAACGGATCAGCGGACGTTTTTCTCGACCAAGGGTGACCGCTCCGGGCAGGGCTCGCGGGTGTCCCGGAACGATGCCCCGCGCGGCCGTGGTACTGATAATCGTCTTGCGGGCCGGTCTGGCGCCGACAGGCCTCGTGCCGCCGACCGCTTCCGTAGCACCGGTAATGATCGTGATAAGGCTGGCGGTGGCCCGCGGCGGGCGCAGCCCGGGGTCACCCCGCCATCCACCGGCGGCGAGCGTGACGGCAGAACGTCCCCCAGTCCTTCCCGCGGTCGTGCTGCCGAGGATCGGTCGACCGATCGGCGTCGTGGGCGGGATGCCGACCGGCGGCCCGCGCCGGATGCCGTGCCCTACCGGTCTGTTTACCATCGTGACGAACGAGGTCGCGATGCTCGGGCTCGGGACGAACGCGGCGCGGACCGGAACACCACCGGTCGTGCCCCACAACGGCCGGCGCCGGGGCCGAACCAACCACGATTGGGCGAGCCGCATCCGAGCCAGCCACGGCCGGCCAGCCCCGCGCCGCGCGGGCGGGATTCCCGGCCACCGGCTGCACGTGGCGGCAGGCCAGCAGGTCCGCGGCCCGGGGCCGCTGGCTCAGGCCGCGGCAGGCCCGCTCCGGCCCGCGGGCGTACCGCCACGCCCGCGGGATCATCAACATCCGCGGGCCGTTCGGCGGACGCCGGCCGGCAGGAACGCGGACAGGAACAGCGCCCAGGTCGACCATCCGCGCCGGCGCTGCCCGATGAGGCCCGCGCGGAGCTGCTGGACTTCGAGGTGACCCGGGAGTTGCGCGGACTCGGCGCCTCGCTCGCCGAACCGGTCGCCCGTCATCTTGTGGCCGCCGGCATCTATCTTGACGAGGACCCCGCGCTCGCGCTTGCGCACGCTCGTGCGGCGTCAGCGCTTGCGTCCCGTATCGCGGTCGTCCGCGAAGCGGTTGGCCTCGCGGCGTACCACGCGGGGGAGTTCACCACGGCGCTTGCCGAGCTGCGCGCGGCCCGCCGGCTCGACGGTTCCCCTCGCCATCTCGCGCTGATGGCGGACGCCGAGCGTGGGCTCGGGCGTCCCGAGCGGGCGTTGTTGCTCGCCCGGGACCCGGGTGCGGCCGCACTCGACAAGGCGGGCCGGATCGAGCTCCTGATCGTCCTGTCCGGCGCACGGCGCGATCTGGGCGAGCCGGCGGCCGCGGTGCTGCTGCTGCAGGATGAGGCGGCTGTGGCCAGCGTGGAACCGTGGACGCCAAGGCTGTGGTACGCCTATGCCGAGGCGTTGCTGGCCGCGGGTCGGCCGGCTGATGCGGCGCGCTGGTTCGCGTCCACGGCAACCATCGATGAGGAGGAGACCGACGCCGCGGAGCGGGCCGCCATGCTGGCGGACAGCTGATCTGCTGCTCCCGCGACCCGTGGCTTGTCCGTATGGGGTCCGTATGGTGGGCGATGGCCTACTGGTTGTCCAGGAGACGGATCAACAGGCCGCTTCGCGGCTTGGGCGTGAACAGCGTCGACTTCCGTGGCATACGCTCACCCGCGGCGGCGACTGCGGCGACATCCGCTGTGGGCGTCGGGTTGAGCAGCAGCGCGGTCCCGCCGGCCTGCGCCGCGGCGGCGATCGCGCTGGCCGCGTCATGATGGTAACGGATCGTCTCCTCGGTGTCCGGTAGACCCCAGACCTTCACGATCAGCGCGAGATGCGCGACGGTGACATCCAGCTTGCGGAAGGCCGCGGAGCGGTCCACGGGCAGTGCCTCGGCGAGCAGCGCCGGATCCGGTTCGCTCAGGAGGAACGCCGTGCGGCCATCGGTGATCATAAACGCGTGGCCGCCCTTGCCGGCTCCCGCCAGCTCGTTGAGCAGGGCCATCCCGCTCGGATCCGGCGCGGCGTCCAGCTGCGTCACCGAAAAGGCCGATGCGGCCCGGCGCGCGGCCTCGGCCACGTCGAGTCCTGCCACGACCCGGTGGATGGCGTGGACCGCAGGCCCCGACACCTGCGCGTCGGCGAGGAAGGCCAGGCCGAAATCCCACGGGCCGGCGCCGGCCCCGGCAGCGTGACGGTCTGCCTGGTAACGACGGTAGGTGGCGTATCGGTGATGTCCATCAGCGATCACCGCATGCCGTCCGTAGAGATCGTCAGCGATTTGTGCGAGATCGTTTGAATCGGTAAGGGCCCAGATGCGGTGTGATACGCCGTCATCGGTCATAGTGGTCAACAGCGGTTGGGTTGCGGCTGTCGCTGAAACGATCTGGCTGGTGAACCCGCCGCCAGGGTACAGCAGGAAAATTGGTTCGAGATTCGCCACAGTGGCCACGGTCAGGGCGAGCCGGTCGGCGACCGGGCCGGCCATCGTGTTCTCATGCGGCAGGATGATCCCCGCGTTCGGGTCCACGAGGGCCACCGCGCCGACCAGGCCCCGCTGGATGTGGCCGTCGTGGATCTCCTCGTACACGTAGAGTGCGGGAGCGTCGTCGCGGCGCAGGACACCGGCGGCGATCCATGCACGCAGGGTCTGTCCGGCGCGGTCGTAACGGCTCTCGGGAGAGCTCTCGTCGGTGTCGCGCGGAAGGGTGAGACGGACGACATTGTGCGGATGCGCGGCTTCCAGCGCGGTGACGCCCGCTGTGTCGATCACGTCGTAGGGCGGGGCGGTCCGTCTCGCGAGATCCGGCCCGTCATCGGCCACATACCGCAGGGCACGAAACGGCGCGAACACCAGTCCGCCGGGTGTGGGCAGTGCCGGGTCGGGAGCAGTCATGCCGCGATCGTATGGGCTGCCCCCTGCGGGGCCGCTCCAGCCGCGCGGACCATGGCGCAGGCCCGCCGTTGGCTGAGCCCGCGAGCCTTCATACCGGTAACAGGCTGTACAGAAACACAGCGATCAGTGCGATCGGTGGGAGCGTTGCCCGGTTTCCAGCGACACTGGGATGCGCACCTTGTGAAAATGCGTCTGGCCGCCATCGGTGTTGGCTGGCGTGTACATCAGTGGCGACGAGGCTCTGAGCGTGGGCACCACCAGCTGGTGACGTAGGCAGTGACGCAGGCAGTGACGCAGACAGGCAGAGGTAACCAACCGGCCAGCGGCCGCGCGATCGTTTTCTGTCGCGTGGCCGCTGGCCTAGAGGTTAGGGAGGCGCCGATGTCCGGCGGGTACGACGGAGCTGGGGGTAACCGTGGTCCTGTTGGAGGTGCTCCCGGCGGTGAGGTCTACGACTGGTACACCCGGGGTGTTGCCCTGCTCGACCGGGGCAACGCGAACGCCGCGGTCCAGCTGCTGGCCCATGCGGTCGCAGCCGAGCCGGGCTCCCGCAGCGTGCGGGAGGCGTTGGCGCGGGCGCAGTTCGACGCCGGTCAGTACGACGCGGCCCGGGAGAGTTTCGCTTGGATAGTCGAAAATGACCCGGCGGACGACTACGCGCAGTTCGGGCTTGGGATGGCGGCTCGTAGAACGGGTGACCTGCGTGCCGCCGTGGAGCACCTGGCGCTGGCTGCGGCGATGCGCCCGGACCTGCGACACTACGACCAGGCTCTGCGCAGTGCCCGGGCCGCTCTCAACCAGCGTTGATGAGCCGGTTATGACGGACAGTCCACACGTTCATTTTCACGCCCGGTTGACCGGCTCGCCGCGTCCGCTGTCGGCGTCGTCCTCCCCACTTGCCGACGCGCACGACGTCGCGTTGATGGATCTTGATGGTGTGGTGTATCGCGGCGCTGAGGCCGTGCCCCATGCGGCGGATGTGATCGCATCTGTCCGCGGCCGTGGCATGCGTGTGGTGTACGTCACCAATAACGCCCTGCGCTCACCGGCGGATGTCGTGCGTCGGCTGGTGGCATTCGGGGTGCCCGCGGCGGTGCCCGATGTCGTCACGTCGGCGCAGGCGGCCGCGCGGGTGCTGGCCGAACGGCTGCCCGCACGCGCCGCGGTCCTGGTCGTCGGTGGCGAGGGCCTTCGCCAGGCGGTGACCGAGGTGGGTCTACAGCCGGTCGCGACCGTGGGGGAGCAGCCCGCCGCCGTTGTGCAGGGTTTCGATCCGGATCTTGACTACGCCAGGCTCGCTGAGGCGGCGCTCGCGATCCGGGCGGGCGCGTTCTGGGTCGCGACCAACGTTGATGCGACGGTGCCGAGCGAACGTGGGTTGATGCCCGGCAACGGTTCACTGGTTGCGATGTTGTGTACGGCAACCGGATGCGAGCCGATGGTTACTGGCAAGCCTGAGCATGCGATGCACGAGGAATCGGTCCGCCGGAGCGGGGCGCGGTTTCCGGTGATTGTGGGCGACCGTCTCGACACCGATATCGAGTCGGCTGTCCGGTCGGGCACGCCGTCCCTGCTGGTGCTCACCGGAGTGGCCGCACCGGGCGAACTCCTGCGGGCCGAGGCACGCCACCGGCCGACGTATCTCGCGGCCGATCTGCGTGGCCTGTTGGCGTGTCATCCGGGCGTCGTCGTGAAGGTGAGGGGAGCGCAGGGGGCGGAGAAGGGAGGTGAGTCACGATCCGGCGATGTGGTGGCGGCGTGTGGCGGCTGGGTGGCGCAGGTGTGTGATGCGACGCTGACCTGGCGCAGGGCCAGGCCGGCACCCCGGGCAATCGGCGCGTGTGGGGCCGCTGTCGGTGCGTCGCCAGCTGGTGGCCCGTTGGTCGATGCCCTGCCGCGGGATGATGGCCTGGATGCTCTTCGGTCGGCCTGCGCGGCTGCATGGACGGCGGCGGACGCCGGCACCCCCGTCCAGCGGCTGGCTGGTGACCGACCACCGGGCTGTGCCGATCTGGAATAGTGCCCGTTCCAGGCACCCGGAGAGCCGGTTTCTTCTGGTTATTATTCAGCGTGGTACCGGGCCGGAACGCCCGGCAACTGTACTGGCTTTACTTTCCGGCGGATCGTATGTGGCCGAGGATTCTGTTCTTGAACTCAACGAGCTGGGCCGCATGGGATTCGATATATCTGTTGTCGTATGCCGACTGCACAGCCACGGCGATACCGACCAGATTTGTTTTGATCTTGCAGTCGACGTCCGTGGACGCGACTGTGATCTCAGTCGGTGAGGCGGGTGTCGTGGAACCGTCAGGCGCTGGCGGGCGCCGCCATTGCAGGTCTCCGATCGCGTCCAGGGGAGTGTTGTACCTGAATCCTGACTCGGCCATACATTGCGCCCAGCTGACGACCACCGCGCGGTATCGACTGTCGTTGGTGGGGACGGGAGGACCGGAATCTGGGAGTACGGTCTCATCGATGATGAGTGGGGTACCGCCGATCGCCTCCTGCCCTTTTCGGGTGCATTCCGAGGAAATTTCGGACGGTCCTGCGACCCCCGTTTCTGTCAGCGAGACCGCTTGCCCGGGAGGTCTGGAATATCCATGGGTCTTTGCCGCCACGGGGTCAAAGAAGCCGTACAGCCCTGACCGGATCACTCCATCTCGTTGCTGGGCTGATAGAAACTCCTGTACCCCCGGCGGCTCGTGGATCTCGGCGTTGGCTCCGTGCGCCGCGAGGCATTTCGCGACGGTTTCGTTGCGTACTGCCCGAAGCTGCATGATCTCCTGAACCGAAGGAATATACGTGTCTATCGGCCGGCCGATCTGCGATGGCTCGGAAATTTGTTGTACTGGCCCGATGCCGGGCTCGTGCTGTTCCGGGGATTTTACCGGGTCCGCGCAGGCGACGCTGGCAGCCAGCACCAGTACAACCGCAGGTAGCGTCGCCTGTGGGCGAATCACGTGGCGGATGCGTGGGGACTGGCGCCAGCGACGCCCGCGAAAGCGTATCAGCATGCAGATCAATATATATTGATGGCGCGAACTGTCTGAGCCGGGTACGACCATGAAGACCACTTCGGGAAATACACTGTGTAGCTGTCGCCCGAATACCATCCGGCGTTGTTTCCGGAGCTGCCTCCATAAACGTTGTAGAGGGTCACATTCGTGTAGCCGGCGTTTGCCCAGCATGTCGTTTGATTGGACTGCAGCCAAAGAAAGTCGTAGCTGCTACAGGATACCCTGTTGATTGCTTGAGCGGAACCCGCGGTAGCAACCAGCCCAAGTGTGACTGCCATGGCCGTGAAAACAGACGCGAACGCTCTCTTCACCGTCAGGTCCTTCCGAGGCATCGATAAATTGATCAACGGACCGTGCTTCTCCTCCTTGCGCGGTAGCATGTTTCAGAGGCTTCCCGTTGGCTATGAGCGCTTACTCGGGTATTGAACAATGAGTGAGAGGAAACTGTCAACCTTGATTTTTTATCTATTCTATCTTGATCTTATTGCTGACTGTTCCTGGCGTCGGAAAAGTATCTCTGAGCTGGGATGACGTGGGTATTCGGGGGCTGCCTGGGGGGCGGTGAGCCGGACAGCCGGCTTCCCAAACTTGCGCTAAAGCAGGGAACGCATCCGCAGCGGGTCTCGCAGGCTGGCTTCCCAAACTTGCGCTAAAGCAGGGAACGCATCCGCAGCAGGTCTCGCAGGCTGGCGTCCACCTTCAGCCGGCCGCTGGACCACGCCGAGCCGAACCGCAGGCTTCCCTCAGTGACGGCGATGAGGTCGTCACTGTTCACCGTGAATGTCACCTGGGCCGTCTCGCACTCGCCCTCGTTGATGTCGAGGACGTTGCCGTCGCGTAGTTCCGCGGAGAAGCTCGTCCCGAGATCGGGTATCCGGCACATGATGGTACGGTCGGGAGCCAGCTCGCGCGTGCGGTCGTTCACCAGATTGTTGAGCTGATCCGCCAGCATGCGCAACGCCGCCGAACACTGCTGCCTGGTCGCCATGCCGGCCAGCTCCTCCTTCCGCGGGTCCGCTGGGCTGTGTCTCGGAGCCTCGGAGCTGCGGTGTTCCGCATGACCTTTGCGGACCGCCACCCGGGACCGGACACTGCCACCGGCGGGTGGCTCTCGTACACAGTGACGAGGCGGTAACGATGGTAGGGATGGGCTCTCACGGAGAGCCTAGCGCCCGGTCTGCCGATGGCGATGTGTTCGACACGGCTCGTCCGGTGTACCTGGGGTAACCGTCGCCACCGCGAGCGGGATCCAGGCATCCTGGTTCGGACGACAGCGGCGTGCCGCGGGGTGACGGTCCTGCCGTCGCTGTCATGGAAGAGGAACCCCTCATGACTGTGCACCCCGGCGGCGTCCGCCGCTGCGCTCCTCGGTCGCTGGCGCGTCCTGCGATGCTCGCTATGGACGCCGCCGCATGAGTGATGACGTTCCAGATGATGTTCGTGACGCGCTTGCGCGGATGGACCGCCTGCCCACGCTGCCCGTGTCGGCCCACGTCGCTGTCTTCGAGGAGGTCCACGGTCTCCTGGACGGAGTACTCACGGATCTGGACGGGCCCGCGAGCGCTCCGCCTGATCCAGCCGCCAAGCCTGGCCGGCCGCGGGCGTGACCGGGACGAGGCGCGCTGCCATGGTCCGCAGGACGCGGCTGGACCGCGAGCTCGTACGGCGAGGCCTGGTTCGCTCCCGCGAGCAGGCCAGTGAGGCGATCATTGGCGGCCGGGTCCGGGTGAGCGGGCGGCCGGCCACCAAACCCGCGACGATCGTGGATGACACCACGTCTATTGTGATCATTTCTGGGAGCGACCCCGGATATGCCTCGCGCGGCGCCCACAAACTGCTTGCGGCCCTGTCCACCTTCGCCGGGAACGAGCCGCCGTTGCGGGTCACCGGGCGCCGCTGTCTGGATGCCGGGGCGTCCACCGGTGGTTTCACGGACGTGTTGCTGCGCCACCGTGCGGCTGAGGTCGTCGCGGTGGACGTCGGATACGGCCAGTTGGCGTGGCGGTTGCGGAGCGATCGACGGGTCCGGGTGCTGGAGCGTACCAATGTCCGCCACCTCGCCCCCGAGGAAATCGGTGGGCTGGTCGATCTGGTCGTGGCCGATCTGTCGTTCATCTCGCTGCGGCTGGTGCTGCCCGCGCTGCGGGCCTGCGCCCGACCAGAGGCCGACTTCGTCGTCCTGGTCAAGCCGCAGTTCGAGGTGGGGCGGGACGGTCTCGGGCCGGGCGGGGTGGTCCGCGACGTGACTGCGCACGCGTGGGCGGTGCGGGAGGTGGCCGCGGCTGGGGCACGGTTGTCACTCGGTGTCCGTGGGGTTGTCGCGAGTCCGCTGCCCGGCCCCGCGGGCAACGTCGAGTACCTGCTGTGGCTTGCCGGGGAGGCTCCCAGCATGCCCGAGGCCTGGCTCACCGAGGCGATCGCCACCGCGATCGCGGCCGGTCCA
>NZ_CAKJTP010000065.1:9735-15583 GCF_917627335.1 Protofrankia sp. CiT1
GCCGGCGGCGGCGACTGTGGGCCGGGCCTGTCCGGTCAGCCCGGAGAGGTGCACGGGTGAGCCGGGAGGTCCTGGTCGTGACCCATCCCCGCCGTTCGGCGGTGCGTGAGGTCGCCCAGCGTGTCCTGGATCAGTTTGTCGCCGCCGGAGTCGCGCCGCGGGTGCTGCGCGACGAGGCCGACCTGCTCGACCTGCGCTGTGCCAACGTCGTCCCGCCCGACGGGGCCGCGGCGTTCGGGGTCGAGCTTGTCCTCGTTCTCGGCGGGGACGGCAGCCTGCTGCGCGGCGCGGAGCTTGCGCGCGGCGCCGACGCCCCGCTGCTCGGTGTCAACCTCGGCCATGTCGGCTTTCTCGCCGAGGCTGAACCGGACGCGCTGGAGTCCACGGTCGACCATGTCGTCCGCAAGGATTACCAGGTCGAGGAGCGGATGACCGTTGACGTGACGGTTCGCTACCACGGCGAGCCCACGTACCGCGGCTGGGCTCTCAACGAGGTGTCGCTGGAGAAGGTCGATCGGTCCCGGATGCTGGAATGCGTTGTCGAGGTCGACAACCGTCCGCTGTCCCGGTGGGGCTGTGACGGCATGATCTGTTCGACCCCCACCGGATCGACGGCGTACGCGTTCTCGGTTGGCGGCCCGGTCCTGTGGCCGGGCGTCGAGGCCCTGCTGGTCGCGCCGATCAGCGCCCACGCGCTGTTCGCCCGCCCCCTGGTGCTGGCTCCCACCTCGTCGGTCGCCATCGAGGTGCTGCCCTCGACCCCGGCCGTGCTGTCCTGCGACGGGCGGCGCTCGGTGGAGGTCGCGGAACGCTCCCTGGTCGAGGTGACGCGGGGGCGCCGGCCGGTACGGCTCGCCGTGGTGCACCCGCGGCCGTTCACCGACCGGCTGGTGGCCAAGTTCGACCTGCCGGTGACAGGCTGGCGGGGGCGGACGAGGACCTGACACGAGTGGATGCTTCTTCGCGGCCTGTGCCCGTCGCCGAGGCCGGGATCTCGGGTGCGCCCGTTACCGAGGACGGGACACGCCATAGAGTCACGTCTGTGCTCGAGGAAATTCGCATTCGCGGCCTCGGGGTCATCGACGACGCTGTGCTCGAGCTCGCGCCCGGTCTCACCGTGGTCAGCGGTGAGACCGGCGCTGGCAAGACCATGATTGTCCAGGGGCTCGGGCTTCTCACCGGCGGGCGTGCGGATGCCGGTCTGGTGCGTCCCGGCGTGGGGCGGGCCTTCGTCGACGGGCGGCTGGTCACCCCGGCTGGCAGCCCGCTGGCCGAACGGGTCCGGGACGCGGGCGGCGAGTGCGACGACGACAGCCTGCTCATCGGCCGGACCTTGACCGAGGAAGGCCGCTCCCGGGCGCACATCGGCGGCCGGTCTGTCCCGGCCAGTCTCCTTGCCGAGATCACCGACGGGCTGATCGCGGTGCACGGCCAGTCCGACCAGCAACGGTTGCTGCGTGCTGGTGAGCAGCGCGGTGCCCTCGACCGGTTCGCGGGTGCCGCGGTGGAGCGGCCGCTGGTGGCTTACACCACCGTCTACACGCGATTGCGCAGGGTCTCCAGCCTGCTTGCCGAGATCACCGAACGGGCCCGGGAGCGGTCGGCCGAGGCGGAGATCCTGCGCGGCGGCCTCGCGGAGATCGAACGAGTTGACCCGTATCCCGGCGAGGACACGGCGGTGGACACCGAGCTGCGCCGGTTGGAACACGCCGAGACGCTGATGCAGGCCGCCAGCGGCGCGCACACGGTGCTGGTGAGCGACCCCGCGGCCGGTGACGATACGCCGGGCGCCGTCGACCTGCTGGGCGCCGCTCATCGGCTGGTCGCCGCGCAGGCGTCCCTCGACCAGGATCTTGCCGACCTGGCTGACCGCCTGCACGAGGTCGGGATGCTGCTCGCCGACGTCGCCGCGGACCTCGCCTCCTACGCGGCCGGCGTCGAGTCCGATCCTGGCCGCCTTGCCACCGTGCAGGCCCGCAAGGCGGCTCTCGCGGGCCTTGCCCGAGCGCACGGCACCGATCTGCCGGGGGTCCTGGCATGGGCGGAGCAGGCCGGGCGGCGCCTGCTTGAGATCGACTCCGATGGCGACCGGGCCGGGGAGCTGGCGTCCGAACGCGACCGGCTGGTGGCTGACCTCAGCACGCATGCCACTGAGATCAGCACGGCTCGCCGTGCCGCCGCGGACAGGTTCGCCGCGGCGGTGGCCGCTGAACTTGCGGGTCTGGCGATGCCCAGGGCCCGGGTCGAGGCGGTTGTCTCCCAGCGCGCGGATCCCGCTGGCATACCCGTGGACGGCCAGCTCGTCGCCTATGGGCCGACCGGGGCTGACGAGGTCGAACTGCGCCTGGTGCCGCATCCGGGCGCACCGGCACGCCCGGTGCACAAGGGGGCCTCCGGCGGTGAGCTGTCCCGGATCATGCTGGCTATCGAGGTCGTGCTCGCCACCGCCGACACGACCACGACAATGGTGTTCGACGAGGTCGACACCGGGGTGGGCGGGCGTGCCGCGGTCGAGGTCGGCCGCCGGCTGGCCCGGCTCGCGCGGACCCATCAGGTGATCTGTATCACTCACCTGCCGCAGGTTGCGGCCTTCGCGGACCGGCACTTGGTGGTGACGAAGGCGGACGACGGTTCGGTGACCCGCAGCGGCGTGGTGACGCTCGACGATGCCGGCCGGGTGCGGGAACTGTCCCGGATGCTCGCGGGCGTCGAGGAGAGCGCCCTGGCCCACGGGCACGCTGAGGAGCTGCTCGCCAACGCCGCGGCTGACAAGAAGATTTTCGATAAGAGCGCCCGGCAACAAGGTGTGGATCAAGGGGTGGGGCTGGGGCGTGTGCGTCGCGTGGCGATGGATGAGGAACTCCGGAACACGCCGTAAGAAGATCATCGATGAGCCGTGGTAACGCGGAAGCCGCTCTCCGTTCTCACGCATGGGAGTGGCGTCCATAGGTGAAGCGGGCCTGCGCCGCGGCGGACGGGCTGTCGTGCTCCCCAGCCGCCGGGAGGGAGAGCGTGAACGTGGCGCCGCGGCCCACCGCGCCTGCCGCCGTGACCGTCCCGCCGTGGTTCGCCGCGATCTCCTGGACGAGGGCCAGGCCGAGACCGAACCGGCGCCGGTCACCGACTTGCTGGCCACGGTGGAAGCGGGTGAAGAGATCGTCAGCGGCGGTCGGCTCGAGCCCCTGCCCGGTATCTGTGATCCGCAGGGTGACAACGCCACTCGGGTTCGCCGGAGCCACTGTCATGGTCACCGATCCGTCGCTCTGGGTGTGCCCGAGCGCGTTGTCCAGCAGCGCGGAGACGGCCCGGCGCAGTGCCGGCTCAGCGCCGAGAACGACCGCGCGACGGTCTGCCTCAGCCGGCATCGCCCTGCCAGCGGTCAGATCGGCGACCGTGACGGTGAGTGTCACGCCCAGTTCGGCGGCGTACGCCTGCGCGGCCGCGGCGACCTCGTGCGCGACCCGGCCGAGATCCACCGGGGTTCGCCGACCGGGGCTGTGCGCGAGTTCGGCGGATACCAGCAGATCCTCAACGATATCCGCGAGCCGGCGGCTGTCCGCGACGATCTCACCCGCCTCGGCGGCGAGAGCGGGCACGCCGGCCTTGCCCGCGGCGCGTTCGAACACCTGGGCGCGGGTGTGCAACAGCGTGAGCGGGGTCCGTAGCTCGTGCGCGGCATCGGCGACGAACTGGCGTTGGCGGTCGAGCGCATCCCGCAGCGGCGCGACCGCACGACGCCCGACCGTGATGCTGACCATCAGGACCGCGCCGATCCCCGAGACGCCCGCGAAGCCGAGGCCGAGTAGCAGCCGGTCGGTCTGTCGGTTCAGGTCACTGAGATCGAACGCCGTCTGGATGATGAGGCCGTCTCGCCGGACAGTGATCATTTTGTAGGTGTCACCCTGGCCCAGCCGGTGCTGGGTGGACCGGGTGACACCATCCCGGGCAGTCGCATCGATCGAGGCCAGGTCCGCGAGGTTGGCCGGGGCACCATGGCTTGCCTGCAGCGGTTCGCCCGCCTGACGGAGGAAGAGCGTTATGCCGTCCGGGGGATCGTCGACGTCCTCGGCGCGGGCCGCGGCCGAGCGCAGCTGGCGGTCGACGTCCTGCCGCTGCTCATAGCTGACGATCAAATAGGCGACGCTCACGACCATCAGGATCGCCGCCGACACGGCAAGAGCCACCTGGCCGGTGAGCCGGCGGCGGGCCGCCGCCAGCAGCTGGTCATCGGCGCTCATGCCACCCGCGCGCCGGGGCCGCCTGGCAGGCCGTCCCCGGAGCACGACGGGCGGGGACGGCCGTGGCCCGCCGATTCGGGTCATCCCGGCTCCCCGAGCCGGTAGCCGACGCCGCGGATGGTGCGCACGATCGACCGCCCCAGCTTGCGTCGCAGGTAGTGGACGTAGACGTCGACGACGGACGGGTCGGCGTCCGGGAATACCCGGCGGCGCAGCTCGTCACGCTCGAAGACCTGCCCTGGCCTGGTGGCGAGGACGGCGAGCAGCTCGCACTCGCGTTCGGACAGCACCAGCGGGCTGGCATCGGGGAGCCGGACGGACCTGTCGGCCACGTGCAGGCTGCGACCATCGGGCAGGGGGAGGAGGTTCGCTTCCGCGAGATGGATACGGCGCAGCGCCCGCAGCCGAGCGAGGAGCTCGTCGAGGTCGAACGGCTTGCCGAGGTAGTCCTCGGCACCGGCGTCGAGGCCCTGGACCCGGTCGGCGATGGCGGTCCGGGCGGTGAGGACCAGCACCGGAACCGCGACACCGCGTCGGCGTAGCGCCCGGAGCAGGTCAATGCCGTCCAGCACGGGCAGGCCCCGGTCGAGGATGGCGACGTCGTAACGGCGGGTCAGGCCGAGATGCAGCCCCTGCTGGCCGTCGGTGGCCAGCTCGACCGCGTAGCCGGACTCCCCGAGGACCCCCGCAAGCAGTCCCGCGAGCGCGCGTTCGTCTTCGACGAGGAGCAGCCGGGGCTGGTGCCCGGCCGGGGCGTTCACCGGATGCAGGACCTCCGTACGGTCTGGCGGTAGCTCTGACGTCGGGCGAGCGGTCAGGCGGTCAGGCGGTCAGGCAGACGAGATCACCCCCCGTCCGCGTCGGGGCGGGGCGCGGCAGGGACGTCGGACCACGCGGCCTTGGCGCCAGCGTCGCCGATCCGTACCACCTGTACGACCGTACCGGTCGCGGCGACCACCGCGAGGAGCGCGGCCACGAGCCGCAGCGCGACCGGGTTGCCGCCGGCTGCCGTGGCAGCCGCGGTGGGGGCGGTGGACTGACGCTGTTCCCCACTCGGCTGGCTTGCCGCCGTGCCCGCGGTCCCGGCCGGCCGGCTCGCCGCGCCGGCGACGACTGGCACGTCCACAGCCACGGCCGGCGAGCTGGCCAGCTGTTCCGTCACCGCGGTGGCTTTCCGCAGCCTCCGGTCAAGCCACGTCACGAACACCGAGATGGTGAACAGCCCGAAGACCCACGGCAGGAGCCCGTCCGCGAGTTCCGCGTGCCGGGCGATGAGCGGCGATTCCGGCAGCCGCGCCTCAAGCTGATCACCGGTCGATGTGGTGAGCGGAACCAGCGCGAGCGCAACGGCCGCGAGCCCGAGCGGCAGCGGCCCGAGGCGCCGGTGTAGCGCCGGCCACAGCGCGACCGCGGCCACGACCAGCGCGGCCAGCGGGACGAGCACGGCGGTGGCGTGCACCACCAGTGGATGGGCGGGCAATCCGAAGATCTTCAGATACATGGCTCCGCGCTTTCGGTCGGCAGGCGGTTGAGGGACGACGGCCCGGCGGCACTGCCGGCACCGTTTCCGACCGAGCCTGCTGGCCCATCCTGAGAACTGTCTTAGAGCG
>NZ_CAKJTP010000065.1:15958-24388 GCF_917627335.1 Protofrankia sp. CiT1
GTGTTGTCGTCAGTCGCCACCCAACACCAGGGTGGCTCCCTCCTCCGCCTCGCGATGCACGCACCCCAGCCCCACTCCTTGATCCACACCCCTATTGCCGGGCGCTCTTAGAGCTGGATCCTGCCGCTCGGCGGCACGGCGAAGTGAAGGTAGCGGCCGGAGAATCATGGCTATCCGCTCTTTCGGTCAGCTCTTCAGCACGACGAGGTGTGGCGTTGCGACCCGAGTCAGCCGGTGAGATGGCGCTGTCGTGGGAATGGATTGAGGGTTCACGGAAGCGCGCCATGTACTTCCCCGGACACGCAGTGTCGTCTACGCTGAAGTCGTGGTTTGGAACAAGCGGGGAAATACCGGCGGCGGAGCGTCGTCGGGCAGTGGCGGCACGAAGCGGGGCGGGAAGGACTACACCTCGTCTCATTCCGTCGACCGCGGCACGATGACCTGCCCACGCTGTTCGGGCAGCGGAGAGGTGGAACGGGACCACGTTGAGACCGACGGGGACGGCGGTTTCTCTGGTGCTGACCGGATGACCTGCCTGCGCTGCAACGGTCGGGGCACGGTCGCAAGCCGATGACTACCGAGCGGGCGGGTGAACCCGAGCAAATGGTCACAGCGGTCCGGGTGCAGTGCAAGGAGTGCCGACGGGCGCGCGGTGCCGTACGTGCCCGCGCGAGAAGTAGCGGCGGCGCAAAAGGTGAGCTTCCTGGTGCGGTGGTCGATCGCTGCCCGCACTACGAGACGATCTGGGCGCCTGGTTATGGTCCCGACGCTGAGCCTCCGCCGGACTCGGGATGGTCTGACCGGACGCCGCCAGTTTGATCTCGTTTGACCCTGTTCGAGTCGGCTGCGGTCGCGTACCAGCCCGGCCCGCACGGCCTGCCGACGTAATCGTGCCCATTGCTTCCCACCCAGTCAGGCCGGTGCGGCGATGACCAGCCATTTCGGGTTTGCGGCGTCAGGCAGGTGCCCGGGACCCGGAGCGGTATGGCGCCCGCTCTTGTGGGTGCGCGGATTCGGTCGCGTTCAGGGCTTCGGTGTGATCAAGGGTTCCGGTCAGGGCGAGCCGTAGCGGTGCACCCCGCCGGTTGTCCACAATCTTTATCTGGATGCTGAGGAGGGCATACAGGTCCTGGCCCTCCTCCATGGTCGCGGTCGCCAACCGGGTGGACGCGACAGCTGCCAGGTCCCGGACCGCTTGGACCTGTTGCGCGTACGACGCCGCCTGTGCGTGGCGATCCGCGAGGGTCTGACGATGTGCCTTGGCGGTACTCAGTTTGGTTTGCAGGTTACGGGACGCCGCCGCCACGGTGTCCGCGTCGAGCCCGGCAGCGGACAGGTTCACGATCGTGGTCGTGAGCGCCTGCTGTAGCCGGTGGATCTCTCCGTCGGCTTTGGTGATCGCGTCGGTGTCGCCACCGCCGTGGGTGGCGATCAGTCCGGCGTGGTCCCCGGCGACCGAGGCCAGATACTCCGGATCGGCGAGGACCGCCCGGACCTGTTCCCACACGGTGGCCTCGGCCAGGTCCGCCACCACGGTGGGCTCGAGGCAGCGGACCCGCCCGGGATGGCTTTTGCCGTAGCGGCGGCAGTACCGCTGCGGTTGACTGTGGTTGATCCGCCCGATGCCGTGCATCGGTGCCCCGCAGGTGCACAGCAGCCGGCCGGTCAACGGGTGACAGACCCCAACAGGCCGGATACCTCGACCACGAGCTGTGGCAGACGAGCGCCACGTGCGACCCTGACGGCTGCTCGGCAAGCGGCAAGGACGGCGACGAGAACAAGGACAGCCGTATCCCCAAGTAATGGAGTCGACCTTTCCTATGCAGTGGAATGACCTGCCGGCGCAGGTCCGCGACGCGGTCGAGGCACAGACCGGACCCATTATGTCCGCCGACACGGTGGACGTGGGGGACGGCTGCGACCTCGCCGCAGTCGTGGATGCGGGTAAGCAGCGGCTGTTCGTCAAAGCCGTCCACGGCGACGGCAGGCGGGCACGCTGGCTCCGCAACGAGCACACATTCGGGCACCTCGCCGCAGGCATCGCGCCGAGGCCGCAGTTCGCATGCCAGGTCGATGACTGGCTGCTTGTCGGCTTCGAGCACGCGACCGGCCGCCCGGCGGACCTCGCGTCTGACTCCCCCGACCTACCCCGTATTGGCGACGTCGTCGACGACATCGCCCGCCGGGCCGGCGAGGGCCTGCGCTCGCTTTCCGAGCGATGGCGCAACACGGATTGGTGGGCGGACTTGACGGCACGACCAGCGAGCGCTTTCCCCGGATGGGACGTAGCCACGGCAGCCGTCCACGCGAGCACCGTAGTCGACGCCGTTGCAGGGGACCGACTGATCCACACTGACCTGCATGCCCACCAGTTCATGATCAGAAAGGATCGGATCTGGGTGGTCGACTGGGGCTGGCCGGCACAAGGCGCCGGCTGGGTAGACGCCGCATTCATGGTCATCCGTCTCATCGGCGCCGGACACTCCCCGCAGCAGGCCGAGCAGTGGGCGTCCAGGCTGACCTGCTGGGCTGGCGCCACTGACGACGACCTCAACGCCTTCGCCTGCTACGTGGCCGGGCTGTGGAGCATACGTGCCGCTCAGTCAGACAACCGCGCCGCTCACAACCGAGCGACCCTGGCACGCAGTTACGCCACGTGGCGCCTGACATAGCTGCCACCAGCAAGGCGCGCGTGAGCCCGTCGCCTGTCGCAAACTTTCTCTACGGTTTCAAGGGTCGCACGGCGAGGTTCCGACGGGGGTTGATCCGGCGCCCCTTGCCCGGCCGGGAGAACCCGGGGTAGGGCGTAGCCTGCCCGCCCGACGGAGGAGATCAGCTCAGCCGGAACTGTGACTGTGAGTCAGACAAACGGTGTTCGCGGGACACGACGACGCCCGGTCGGTGACGGGAACGTGCGGTCACCGGTCGGGTATCGTGTCCGCTCGCTCGACCGGCTACGGTCAGCGCGCGCAGGCGGCAGCGACGGTGGTCATCGCGGGTCTGGCCCGCCCCGGTTGCGCTTTTTGTGCCACAGGGAGGCGTAGGTCGCTTCCACCGCGAGGGATGACCGCCAGGTCGCCGCGTCCGCGTCCCCGCTGGCGAGGTCCGCGCAGATCTGTACACCGGCCGGTAGGACGAGCGAGGGTCGCAGGATGAACAGGTCCGAGCCGGGCGGGGGGCAGGTCGACGCGTGCCCGGTCAGCCGGATGTGCCATCAACAGGCCGCTGAAATGCGACTCGGTAGGACCGGACCGGCGGCTGTTTGGGATCGTGTTCATGGGTCTCTGACTCCTGTCTGCGCAGGGTTGGGGATCAAGACCCGGGGTTGGTGTTCGAGCACCGAGCCCGGGTCGTTGCCGTTCCGGCGTTCGATCCGGGAAGCGCCCGCCGGAAGATCCATTACGGCGAGACGGTGAGATCAACGAGGAACGGCACGCCCGTGACCTGCGAGACCCACGAAAGCGGGCGATATTAAGAGCGACCGGCAATAGGGGACGCGGCGTCGCGGGGCTGGGGCACGCACCTCGCCGTGTTGTCGTCGGTCGCCACCCAACACCTCCGGTGACTCCCTCCGCCGCCTCGCGATCTACGCACCCCAGCCCCGCTCCTTGATCCACGCCCCTATTGCCGGGCGCTCTTAGTGAATTGATCTTGCGATTGCTACTGGAAGTGGCAATAATGACGGCATGGCCGTCACCTCTGCCGCGGAGCCGCCCTTCACCGGGCGTGCGGTCAAACGCAGCACGTCCTTCCCGGAAGACCTGGTCCGTGAGGTCGAGGCGCGTACCGGGCCGCGTGGGTTCTCCGCCGCGGCCACCGAGGCGCTCGCGCATTGGGTCCACATGCGGCAGCTGCAGGAGATCGTCGAGGACTACGAGCACGAGCATGGCCCCCTTGACGTCGACGGGGTGCGGGAGGCTCTGGCCGAATGGCCCGACGCCGACTGAGCACTCCCGGCGGCGGCACCCTGGTGCTGGACTCACAGGGGCTGTCGCTTCTCGCCGACAGGGATGGCGACGTGGTGCGCCGGGTCGAAGCCGCACGGCTTCGTGGTGCGGTGGTGATCGCATCCACGCTTACGCTGGTGGAGGTGCGGCGGCCCGATGGTCCACGGCGCGAAGCGCTGGCATGGGCTGCATCCCGTATCCGGATCGTCGCGGTGACCGAGGACATCGCCAAGCGCGCCGCGGCACTCCTCGACGAGACCGGGCTCGACGGCCACCGCTACGCCGTCGATGCAGTCGTGGCCGCGACAGCGCTGGAGCAGCCGCGACCGGTGCTGGTGCTGACGTCCGATCCCGAGGACCTCGCGGTGCTCACCACCGAGCCGGGCGTGCCACCCCAACAGCGGGTCAAGCCGGTCAAGGTCTGAGCCGGTCGAGGTCTGAGCCTGGCCGGTGCCGGCGTCGGGGATCTGCGCGTGAGCGGGCCGCGGGCGGGGGTGTTACCGTGAAATCCCGTGGACTGGCCAGGTATGGATCCGGCCGGCGATACCCACGGAAGGGTCTCAGCGTGGCGCAGGCGCACGTGACCAGGCACATTTTTGTGACCGGAGGCGTGGCCTCCAGTCTCGGTAAGGGGCTCACCGCCTCCAGCCTCGGTCGTCTCCTCAAGGCACGTGGCCTCCGGGTCACCATGCAGAAGCTCGATCCCTACCTCAACGTCGATCCCGGCACGATGAACCCGTTCCAGCACGGGGAGGTCTTCGTCACCAGCGACGGTGCCGAGACCGACCTCGACATCGGCCACTACGAGCGCTTCCTGGACGTCGACCTCGACGGCAGCGCCAACGTCACCACTGGCCAGGTCTACTCGGAGGTGATCGCCCGCGAACGGCGCGGCGGCTATCTCGGACAGACCGTGCAGGTCGTCCCGCACATCACCGATGAGATCAAGGACCGCATCCGCCGGCTCGCGACCGACGCGGTGGACGTCGTCATCACCGAGGTCGGCGGGACCGTCGGTGACATCGAGTCGTTGCCCTACCTGGAGGCGATCCGGCAGGTCCGCCACGAGGTGGGGCGCGACAACGTCCTGACCGTGCACGTGAGCCTGGTGCCCTACCTGGCCCCTTCGGGGGAGCTCAAGACCAAGCCGACGCAGCACTCGGTGGCCGCGTTGCGCAGCATCGGCCTGCAGCCGGACGCGGTGGTCGCCCGGTCCGACCGCCCGTTGCCGGCCGCGCTCAAGAACAAGATTGCTTTGATGTGTGACGTGGACGACGAGGCTGTGGTCGGCGCGCCGGACGCGGCCTCGATCTACGACATCCCGAAGGTGCTGCACCGTGAGGGGCTCGACGCCTACGCGGTCCGCCGGTTGGGCCTGCCCTTCCGCGATGTCGACTGGACCGAGTGGGACACCCTGCTGCACCGCGTCCACCGCCCGGCCGAAGTGGTCACCGTCGCGATCGTCGGGAAGTACGTCGACCTGCCGGACGCCTACCTGTCGGTGACCGAGGCGTTGCGTGCGGGTGGATTCGCGGTGAACACCCGGGTGGAGATCCGCTGGGTGCCCTCGGACTCCTGCTCGTCGCCGGAGAGCACCGCGTCCGCGCTGGACGGTGTGGACGGCGTGCTCGTACCGGGTGGTTTCGGCATCCGCGGGATCGAGGGGAAGATCGAGGCCCTGCGCCACGCGCGGACGAACGCCATCCCGGCGCTTGGGCTGTGCCTGGGCCTGCAGTGCATGGTGATCGAGGCGGCCCGCAACATGGCGGGGCTCACGGGAGCGAACTCGACCGAGTTCGACCCGGACACTGCGCACCCGGTGATTTCCACGATGGCGGACCAGCGGGCGGTGGTCGCCGGTGAGCGGGAGATGGGCGGCACCATGCGCCTGGGCCTCTACCCGTGCGTGCTGGCACCGGGGACGCTGGCCCGGCGGGTGTACGGGGTTGCCGAGGCCGGCGAGCGGCACCGGCATCGCTATGAGGTCAACAACGACTACCGTGATCGGCTTGTCGCCGCCGGGCTGGTGATCTCGGGAACGTCACCGGACGGGCGGCTCGTCGAGGTCGTCGAACTTGCGACCGACAGTAATCCGTTCTATGTGGGAACCCAGGCGCACCCGGAGTTCCGGTCGCGGCCGACCCGCGCCCACCCGCTGTTTGAGGCGTTGGCCGCGGCGGCGGTGACCCATGCGGAACGGCGCACCGGAGTGCTGCCGGTTGAGGTTTCGGCTGACCTGGCGGCCCACGGGATCGGCCCCCTGGACGGGCGCGGAGCGTCTGGTGAACGCAACGGCGAGGAGCTGGTGTCGTCATGACTGCGCATGGTGGTGGTGTAGCGGCGAACGAGCCCGCCGCGGACGTCGTCGACCACGCCGTGGCCTACCGGTCCGCGACCGGGCATCGCTACGAGGTCGTTGAGAGCGAGGTCGCCTTCACCGGACGGATCATCGCGGTACGCCGGGACACGGTGCGGATGCCGGATGGTGGCGTCTCCCAGCGTGATGTCGTCGTGCATCCGGGAGCGGTCGGGGTGGTGGCGCTCGACGAGGCCGACCGGGTGGTGATGGTGCATCAGTACCGCCATCCGGTCCGCCGGCCGCTGTGGGAGCTGCCTGCCGGCATCCTGGACGTGCCCGGGGAACCGCCGGTCGAGGCCGCCGCACGTGAGCTCGCCGAGGAGGCGAACCTCACGGCCGGCCGTTGGGACCTGCTGGTCGACGTCCTCGCGTCGCCGGGCATGACCAACGAGGCGTACCGGCTCTTCCTCGCCCGCGACCTGGCGGCGATTCCCCTGTCAGAGCAGCATGTCCGCGTTCATGAGGAGGCGGACATGCAAGTCACCCGGATAGATCTTGACAAGGCCGTGAGTCAGGTCCTGGAGGGTTCGATCACCAACGCCATGGCTGTTGTCGGCCTGCTGGCGGCGGTGACCGCCCGCGCGCACGGGTTCACCCGGCTGCGTCTGGTGGACGCGCCCTGGCCGGACCGTCCCGATCCCGTCGGTTGACCCCGATCCCCGTTGGTTGGCTGTGCGCGCCCGGCGGTGCTCCCGCCGGGCATCCGCCGGGCGCGCACAGCGTCAGGTCGGCTGGCAGCTACTGTCGATCAGGTGTTTGCTCGGTCAGTTGTTGCCGGTGAGGACGCCGCTGGCCTCGTCCACGACAACGGCGGCGTTCGCGGCCAGCGTTACCGGAGCGAGGGGGAACGCCTGCCCGACGCCGGGTACCGCGAACGTCCCCTGCCAGGTCACCGTCAGCGTGATCGGGTAGGTCCCGGGCTGGCGGTAGGCGTGTGCGACGTAGGCCTCCGGGTGCTCCCTGGGCGAGATCGCCGGGTCGAACGGGCGGCCGGGCGAGTCGGGCCCGAGCGTCCCGTCGCCGAAGTCCCAGCGGTAGTGAGGCACCGCGCTGATGGTGGCCAGCAGCGGCTGGTCGACGTTGAAGGTGAAGCTCGGCGGCACCGGCGTGTAGAGCACGGTGGGCAGGTTGGCAAAACTTCGCCCGTTCGGCTGGACGACCAGCGTGGGTCTGGGCAGCGCCTGTTCTCGCAGATAGTTGACCAGCGAGGCCTGTACCTGGGCGAGCGTCGGGGCGGCGGCAATGGCCTGCGGGTTGCACAGCGCATGGGTGTCCGCCGCGGCTTCCGGGAAAGCGGCCCAGAGCAGCTGCTCGAAACCGGTTGTCTCCGGGCCGACGTTGCAGAAGTCGAGACGGACAGGGCAGTCCGCGCAGGAGTCCGCCGGTCTGGCGGTCCCGACGGCTGTGGGCACCTTGTGCAGCCGCCCGCCGCTGAAAGCGTAGATGTAACCGTTGTCGGTGGCGCGGGTGTCGCAGTATCCCCACATGGCCGCGCAGAGGGAACCGGGTTGTGGGTCCGGTGCCGCGTGAGCTGTGGCGGACGTCGGCAGAAAAACGGCGGCGACCAGGCAGATGACCACTGACAGCCGGCTGATGGTGCCAGCGGCCAGACCTGGGGCGCGGGTGCGGTGGCCTGAGCCGCGCCGGCCTGAGCCGTGGTGGCACCGTGCGCGGTGATCCGGATGTGCCGTCATGACGGCCCCTTGGAGTACAGGAAGTTCTCGATGCGCCAGCCCGCGGTGGTAAGCCACAGCACGGCCGCCGCGGCGCGCGGTGGTTGCGCTGGATAGGTCCGGATGACCTTACCAGCCGTGTCCAGGACCCGGACCGCTCTGATGGCCACGGTCATCTGCGCGGTGATTGCTTTCTCGCCAGCCGGGCCCATGGTCACCGGGCTGACGGCGAGCGGGCCGACATCGGTGTGTCCGCCCTGGTTGTGAAAGTTCTGGGTAACCCCGATATCGAGTACACAGGTCTGGCATCCGGGCATGGCCGTTGCGCTCACATCCGCCACACGTCCTTCCAGACTAGCCCTGTTGATCTCCTCGAAGTATGCGTCGACCGTGGTCAGCGCCGCCTGGGCCGGGTCAGGGGAGGCCGGGGTGGACAGCGTCGCGCTGGGGG
>NZ_CAKJTP010000066.1:0-23157 GCF_917627335.1 Protofrankia sp. CiT1
GGAAATTTGATGATCAAAATCATTTGACTAAGATTTATGAATGAAATTCAGAGTGTCGTGAAGCTGTCGCCGAGAGTGCCCGGAATGACTGAAAAATAGAAGCTGGAGCGGGCCGTCATCCAAGATCGTGTTGCGTAAACAGTTAGCGGAATCGCGGCATCGGGTGGGTGCGTACCGCGCATCGTCACAGTGTAGTCCAAGTCATATCCAGAAACGGGAGGACTCCTCGATGAGGTCGAGCTGGACAACATGAGCTCCGGAGACGGCACCGCCGGAGGAGAAGGGCAATGAGTAATGGGAGCCTGCTCAACCCCGACCGCAAGTGGTGGACTCGCACACCTGAGCGGATCGCCGCCGCCAAGGTCACTACGATGCGGCAAGCTCGCGAGGAAGCGAGCTACGCCTGCCACGAGGCGTGTGCGGCATACCGCCAGAAGATTGCGGACGAGGTGGCTGCCATTCGGGAGGAAGAATACCAGGGGTGGCTGCCCCTGCTGCGACACTGGCGGCTGCCCTACTACGTGGCCATAGCAATTCCGGACCGGGTGTGGGACCGGTATGAGCGCGAGGTCGCAGGCAATGCTTGACGTTGGCGTGCCGGCGTAAAGACTCAGGCTGGTTGCGGAGCGGAGTTTCGTTGAGCCCGGGACGTGCTGTGGAAGGTTGCCGGCGGCGGTTATGCGGGCTATCGGGAAGCCTGCGCAAGGGTGACGGGCGCCTGCCCCACGGTACATCCGGCCTCATGTGGTCATATCCAGCTGTATATGGCCACATACGCGCCGTCGTCTTGCCGGCGGCTTCCGCGGCTGGCAAGACGACGGCCTTCCCGCCGCGGTCGACGGAGATTGCGCTGTCGGCCGGCAGGTCTGGCGGGCTGCCCTCCGTCCGGCGGCGGTTGTGGGCACAGGCTGGTTGTGGGCACGGACTCTTCATGATTTTTTGTCGCGACAGGCATGAGATGCCCGGACAAGGGCATCACGGCGCGTGGGCCACGAAAGGGTGATGAGTTCCGGGCCAGTCGACCCGTCGTCCGCCGCGCGTACCTGGGTGTAAATGGGTTATATAAGGACGGAAGTGACCCCGCGGCGGACGACAGCGGGGGCGACGAACGGCGAGCAAGGCCGCAGTGCCGTTCGTCGCCCACCGGTATCGGCCAGACCGGACGATGGGAGAGATGTCGTGAGCGCCGCAACAGCACCGGCTCACCGGGACGGCGAACGCGCGGGAGCCGTTTCATGGTGGTTTGTTCTGGCTGTGGGGATTGCCTGGTCTTTGTTCGCCCTGGCGATACTTCAGTTCGAGCTGACAACCGAACGGTCCATCGCGGTATTGCTCGGTGTCGTCCTGTTTGTCAGTGCGGCGAGCGAGCTGCTCGCCACGACCGCGACGGCACGGGGCTGGCGTTGGTCGCACGCCCTGCTCGCGGTGCTTTTTGCCGCTGGTGGTGTGGTCGCGCTGGTTTGGCCTGATCCGACCTTCGCGGTAGTGGCTCGAATCGTGGCCTGGTATCTGCTGGGCAAGGGAATCTTCGATGTCGTGAACGCTTTCGTCGCGCGCCGTGCCGAGCTCCGCGGTGCCGATTTTCGACATTCCGATCTTCGCGCCGCGGACAGTCCTGGGGCGGAAGTCGCGGACCTTCGTGGGGCCGCGCAGTGGTGGATGCCGCTGATTGTCGGCATGTTCGAGATCGGGGTCGCTTTCTGGGCTGTCGGCTACCCGAAGAGCTCCCTTACCCTGCTGGTTCTCTGGGTTGCTCTTGCGGCTCTGGCTACCGGATTGACGAAGATCTGCATGGCGGCCCGGATGCGGGGCGCCCGACGTGATCTTGCTACTGTGGACATGTTTCTCTCTACCGGCTTCGGCGTCCCCGCGGTCACCGAAGCCACCCGCACCCACGCGCGTACCGAGGCGACGGCAGGTGAGGGGCATGGCCAGCGGCGTTTCACCTGATGGATGGCACTGGCACCTCGGAACACCTGAACACCTTGACGGCACGCTGGTGCCCGAAAGGCCGCTAAAAAGCACCTGCCAGCAGGATGAGGAACCCCCCGACGGCGACCAGGGTCGCGACGGCGGCCAGCGCGGCAACGGCTGTGGGTGCCGACATGCCGTCGGCGCCCGTCAGCGCCGCGGTGGCCGCCTGCCGGTAGCGCAGGAGCCCATACAGCATGATCAATGCTCCGGTGGCCAGCCCGAGAATCCCGGGTAGTACGACAGCCAGGTGGCTCAGCTGTTCCAGATGCTTCGGATGGCCCACGTGACCGCTCTCGTGCACGAGGAACACGCCGACGGCGGCGAAGGACAGGCCGGTGCGCTGCCAAGCGAGGTAGGTGCGCTCGCTCTGCAGCCCCGGGTCGGGGATCTCGCTGGGGTGCCCGAGTCTGGGCCTGGTCACCGGGCGTCACCTCCTGAGTTGTACAAGAGGGACGCCAGAACGATCAGGCTTACTACTGTGATCACGATACCGAGCAGGCGGGGAAACGGGGACGGAGGCAGCGGCTGCCCGAGCCGCAGGGCGCGCTCCACCTCCGCCCAGTGCCGGTAGCTGGTCGCGGAGAGCACAATGCTTGTGACGACGAGCGTGATGCCGAGGACGCGGCGGCTGCCCGGGAAGCCGAAGTCCGGCACGACCTGCACGACCGCGATACCGCCCGCCAGCAGCGCCAGCGCGGTGCGGATCCAGGCGAGAAACGTCCGCTCGTTGGCCAGGGTGAAACGGTAGTCCGGCTCGGAGCCGATCCGGCGGATGTCAGCGGCGTTCGGCCACTGCCGGCGCCAGCGCAACCGCCACGGCTGGTGACCGTCGGAGCGTGCCTGCGCGGAGGTGCGCCCAGTCATTCTCACGAAGGTGACTCCGCGGCACACCCGTCGGGGGTCCGCGGGCGGCCACCCTGACGATCGTCCACCATGGTTTTCGTCCCCGTTCCGGTGCCGTCGGAGAGGTCATCGATGTCGTCAGCCAATGTCCGTCCAGCTCCGAAGAGCATGGCCGACGCCGCCCGGCTGAGGCTGGTGCCAGCGGATCCGATGCCGCTGTCCCTCCATGGAAGTCTGCGGTTTCCCGAGGCCGTCCGCATCCTTTATGGACCGTGGCCAGCGGCACCAGCCCGCCACCGGCCACGGTTGCCGTATGGCCACCCTGACCCTGCCGGGCATCTCTGGCCTCTCATCCGTGCGGCGGGAACCGCCGTGGCCGGCCGTACCGTCGGAATCATCGGACCTGACCGCATCGGTGGCGACGAATGGCGGCGCCTCGATGCCTTCGAGGTCGGCTTTGAGCCCGGCGACGCCTTCGAGACCGGCGGGCGTATCCCCACCCGGATCAGGTGCGCATGGACCTGCGCTCACGGCACCGCCCCCGGCACCGGCACCGCCCCCGGCACCGGCACCGGCACCGCGCCGGGGCCAGCTGGGATCACCCTCCTGGCACAACCTCAGGAAGCTACAAAGGGCGATGGCGGATGGTGACGGGTCATGACGGACCGTTTTCGCGATCAGGACCTCCGCCCGGCGGATACGCCCCCCGTGCCTTCGTCACCGTGAGCCGCGGTGGTTTCGCCATCGGTGGCCGGCGGTTCCGGTTTGCCGGCACCAACAACTACTATCTCCATTACAAGAACCATCACATGGCTGACAGCGTGCTCACGGACGCCAGCTTGATCGGGCTGCGGGTGGTGCGCTGCTGGGGTTTCCTCGATGGCGCTCCCGCCGACGGCACCGTGCTACAGCCGGCGCCCTTCAGCTATGACGAGGATGGTTTCGAGCCCTTGGACCACGCCGTCTTCAGGGCTGGTCAGCTTGGGCTTCGCCTGGTGATCGTGCTGACGAACAACTGGCCTGACTTTGGCGGGATCCCGCAGTACGCCACCTGGTTCTCCGCCGAGCATGACGACTTCTTCCGGCGCCGTGACATCAAGAACTGCTATCGGAGCTGGGTACGACATGTGATCGGCCGGCGGAACCGGTACACCGGGATGCGGTACTGTTCCGATCCGACGATCATGACATGGGAGCTGGCCAACGAGCCCCGCTGCCCGTCCGACACATCCGGTGACACATTGCTCGCCTGGGCGGATGAGATGAGCCGTTACGTCAAGGAGCTGGCTCCCCACCAGCTGGTCGCGGTCGGTGATGAGGGCTTCTATGGCCGTGCCCATGAGCCGTGCTACCCATATTCCGATCACGATGGTGTGGTCTGGCAGCGGCTCATCGCGTTGCCCGCGGTCGACTACGGCACGTTTCACCTTTATCCCCAGCAGTGGGGAGATATGCCCCCCGAATGGGGCATCCGGTGGATTTATGACCATATCCGTGACGCTCGTACGGCGAAGAAGCCGGCGGTGCTCGAGGAGTTCGGATGGAGAGCCGACGAGACCGCCCGTGACGCGATCTATCGGGCCTGGACGGACGCGGTTGAGCGGTTCGACGGCGACGGAGACCACTTCTGGCTCCTTACCGGCCGTAATGCGGACGATACACAATATTCTGACTATGATGGTCTTCGGGTGGTCTATCCGTCAACTACCGCAACACTTCTTGCGGGCCACGCCGGACGAATGTGTCCGTCGGTTGGGCATTTTGGACATGGTTCGGCTGGGGGTCATCCCCGGTAACGGGGTGCCAGGACGACTACCGCGACGGCTGTTCACGGCTGGTGTGGAGGCCAATCCGGCGTGTCCGGCCTAAGGGGCGTATTCTCCAAAGACCGTGATTGGTCTCACGTCCGGGGGAGCCAGGTGACGACAATTGATCAGCTGGCCATGTACCGGGAATCCCCGTTATGGACGCACCCCGCCGAGCCCGAAACGGCTCCGCTGGTCCGGCCACGGGAGCGGCAAGGGACATGGCGGCCTGGTTTCGGTGTGTTCCTGTTCGTCTTTTTGATCTTTTCTGTCTTCGGCTGGTGGACGTGGGAACGCGACCCCGCTTTCGGTTTCCTCGGTGGCGTCGCCACTGTGGTCTGGACGTTGCCCGTCACAGGCACCATCCTGGGCCTGTCAGGCGGCCTGCTGGCGATGGCCCGGATCCGGCGGGACCGCGGACTGCCGCCCACCGCGGCCCTGGTGCACGATCTGCTGGTGGTGGTCGTCCCCACCATCGGCCGGCATGACACCTATCCAGCGCTGGCCCGGGTGGTCAGCTCGTTCTGCCGCTATCTGCCGGCCTACTTCCCGAACCTGCGCGTGGACGTGGTCATCGAGGAGGGCTGCGAGGCCCGCGAACAGATCGTCACGATGGCCGCGGGAAGCCGGTGGATCCGTATTGTCACCGTGCCGCGTGATTACCGCACGCCCAACGGGACCCGTTTCAAAGCCCGAGCAAATCACTACGTCAACGAGCTCCGCGGCGCCGAGGGTGAGGCCCGTAGCGACGTGTGGGTGCTGCACATGGATGACGACACCGGCGTCGGCCCCGACACCGCCGAGGCGGTGGCCCGCTTCATCAACGCACAGTGGCTGGCCGGGGAGAACGCGCGGCATCTCGCCCAAGGCGTTCTCAGCTACCCGCGGGAACACGCGGTGAACCCGCTGCTGTGGCTGGCTGACGCCGTTCGCCCCGGTTGCGACATCAGTATGTTCGCGGCCACCACCGGCCGTGGTATGCCGCGCGCCGGGCTCCACGGGGAACTGCTGCTGGTGCGAGCCTCGGTCGAGGCCGAGATCGGCTGGGACTTCGGCCCGCAGTCCATTGTCGAGGACGCTGAATTCGCGTTGCGTTTCTGCGATCGGTATCCCCGGCGCAGCGACTGGTTTCCCGGCCGTTCCTACGGTGCCTCACCGGCGACTGTCGCCGACTTCATTCGCCAGCGCGAACGTTGGGCCTGGGGCTTGTTCATGCTTTCGGCCAAGCGCACCATCCCGCTGCGCCGCCGGTTACTCTTACTGCACAATGTGGTGATATGGGCCTCCGGGCCTATTCAGCATCTTGGTTTGATCATATTGGTCGGTGCTCTTCTCGGTGACACCGACACCTCGCCGGCCAGCGCTGTGGTCCTGCCGATATGGGCACTGAACATGGCTTACAGCGTCTGGTTGTACTGGGAAGGAATGAAGATCAACGCGCTGGCCTCCGAGCGGCTCCGGCGGCTGCGGTGGGAGCTTCCCTGCCTGCTGTTCCTCATACCGGTGTTCTCCCTGCTGGAGGCGGTGGCGGTATTCCGGGGGCTGGTGCGTTTTCTGCGCAACGGCGAATCAACCTTCACTGTGATCGCGAAGCCGATGTGACCGTCGCTGGTAAGGCGCGCTCGGCGGGAGCGCTGCTTGTCATATTGGTCGGGCTCGCCGCGGTGCCTGGCTGCGCATCCGCACCGGCCGATCGTACGCCCTCGTTCCGGCCGGCCGGCCAGGAGCGCACGGCCGGGAACACGGGCGTTCCAGCCGCCGCCCCGGGGCCTCGGATCTCCTTTCCCTGGCGGCCAGGCCGGCCTGAGCTCGGCGTGCAGGTTTATTGGGACGATAATCCCGATGAATCCGCGCAGATGATCGCCCTCAAGGCGCAGCGGGTCACCGACTACGTCGTCGACCTGGATGCCAACGCGATAAGCGTGTCCTTTCCCTTCTTCACGGACACGGTCCGCTCCAGCACGGTGCACGGCGCCCGGGGCACGCCGGCACCGGAACGGCTCGGTATTCTTCTGGACGAGGCGGCGCGGGCGGGGCTACGGGTCACCCTGCGCCCGACCCTCGATGAGAAGTCGCTGGTCGCGGCCAACCCGCGGGATTGGCGGGGTACGCTCAACCCGGTCAGCAGGGATGCCTGGTTCGCCTCCTACCGCGGTTTTCTCGCGCCTTACCTGGCTCTTGCTGAACAACACCACATCAACGCGGTTGTACTCGGCACCGAACTCAACTCACTGGAGGGTGACCCGCGCTGGGAGAAGTTGGCCGCCTATACCCGGACGGTGTTCACCGGCGAGATCGGCTACGCATTCAACTGGGACGTCTTCACGCACACCCGTGCCCGGATGCCGGTGGATCGCGTTGGTGTGGACGCCTACCCGGAGCTTCCGTTGGGTGACACCGCTTCGGTGGCCGAGCTGACCACCGCCTGGGACAGCTGGCTGGGTCAACGGGCGCCGGGCCCCATGCCGCAGGTGATGCTGTATGAGGTGGGGGCCGCCGCGCAGGCCGGCATCTACCGGCATCCGGCCAATCCGCAGATCGACGGTACGCCGGCGGTTCCGGAACTCCAGCAGCGCTGGTTCATCGCGGCCTGCCGGGTGGCGCGGGCGCGGGCCTTGGCCGGTCTCTACTGGTGGCGGGTGGATTTCCATATTGATCCGGCAGCGGTCGACTCGTCCCGGGATCGCCATGAGTCGTTCATCGGCCGCCCGGCCGAGCAGGCGATCCGGGACTGTTTCTCGGCCTGGGGGGAGGGGCACTGAGCACTTTCCCGTCCCGCGCGGTGACGGGCGTGTCCGGGCTGGCCGTGCTTGCGGTGATGCTACAGAGCTCCGGGGGCTTCCGGGCGGAATTACTCGGCGCCGATCTGGTCCTGGCCTGCTCCGGTTACCTGGCGACCCGGGCTCTCCTGACAGCCGCATACTCTCGGCCGGACGGCCGGATTCCGCTGGCTGACTGGTATCGCGATCACTTCAAGCACCGTGTCCCGCTCGCCCTGTTCGCCTTGGCCGTCACGCTCGGGCTGGCCGCGTTGCTCAGCCCGCCGGAGCAGGCCCGGCGGCTCGCGATGGCGGCGGTCGCTGGACTGGCACACCTCGGGAACTGGTTTGATCTTTTCGTGGTGCGGGACGGAATCATCGCCTCGCGCGGTGACTGGTACGCGGACCGCCCCGGCCAGATCGATCCGTTGGGCGTTCTGTGGCTGCTGGGGCTGATCGAACAGCTCGCGCTGCTATGGCCGTTGCTGTTGGGCTGTCTATGGTGGTTCACCCGGTGGATGGGTAGGCGGTTCACCAGGACTGATGACAGGACCGACGACACGGGACGCGCGGCGTGGCTGACCGTGATGCTCTGTCTGTTGCTGGCCGCCGCGGCCTGTCTGGTTGGTCCGGTGCGGGCCGCTTCCGGAGCGGATCTCGCGGAACTGGCTTTGGGCAGCCATGTCCGGGCAGCCGAATGGCTGCTGGGCGCCGCCGCGGCCGGGTTGGTAGCGGCGGCGAGGCCGCCGGCTGAATCGGTCGCCGCGGGCGACGCCCAGCGGGCTGCCGGCGTCTGGTGGGTCACGATCGCCGGGCTGGCCGGATTGACCGTGCTGGTCATCAGCGGGATGATCGCTACCGCTCACCCCGCTGCCTGGCTGCGCGGGGCGGGGCCGGCGACCAGCGCCGGCGGCGCCGCACTCCTGTTGGCGAGCGTCGATCGCCAGATCACAGCGTTCCGTCACGGCCCGATCGAGTGGCTGCTCAGCCGTGGGGGACCGGTGGAACTGGGCCGGATGGCCTATCCGCTCCTGTTGCTGCATCTTCCTGCGTTCTGGCTGCTGAGGCAGGCCTTCACGGATGCGCGGCCGGAGGCGTTGCTCGTTGTCGGGGGTGGGTTCGTGTGGTTCGTCGGCCTGCTGCTACAGGATGGGCTGGTCGGACGGTTGCGGACCCGTCGTTGGCGGGTGCGATGGGCCGCCCCAGCGCTGCTGCTGGCGTACGCGGCTGTCGCGGCCGGTGGAAGCTGGCTGTCCGCCGCGGTCGACAGACGGCCGGACCCCGGGAAAGAGCCGGTGTTGTTGGCGCTGGGCGGTTCGTTCGCCAGCGACCTGGCCCTTGCGCTTGGCCGGCACGGCGATGGCCGCTACTCGGTGGTGGACGGCTCGCTGCCCGGGTGCGGGCTGTATCCGGTGGCGCCGCCGTCGGTCCCGCTTGCCCGTGTCACTGCCGCCGCGCAGCTGCCGCCGCCGGTGCCCGCCCGCTCGGCGGCATGCGTGAACTGGCCGGCGCAGTGGCGGACGCGCATCACCCAAAGCCGTCCGGATGTGCTGATGGTAGATCTCAGCACGGACGCGGACGCGCGCCTGTATCGCGGCTCGGTGATTTCTCCCTGCGACGCGGAGTACCGGCAGCTGTACCGCAAACAGCTCGACCAGGCAGCCCAGGTATGGGCGCAGGCGGCCCCGGGCCGGCCGGTCCTGCTGGCCGACACCCGCGATGTCACGGGCGAGGCTGATCCGCGGTCGAGCCGCTGTTTCAATGCCTTGATCACCGAAGCCGCCGCCCGGTATCCGCAGGTGCTGTTGTTGGATGTGGACGCCGCGCTGTGCCAGGCCGAGCACTGCTGGACTCGCACATCCACCGGCAAGCCGCTCTATTTCGATGCCGTCCACCTCACCCCCGCGGGAATGCACAGCCTCGCGCCATGGCTGGCGGCGGCGGTCGGCAAGGCGCTGGGTCCGGGCCCGGCTCCAACGCCGGGCACGGGAACGGGGACGGGGATCACGGACACCGTGAGCGTCGGCGGTCCGGTCAGCCGTCCCGGCCCGGTCAATGATCGTCCGGTAGCGGGACGATGATGGCACTGACCGCGCGAACCTGTGTTTAAGGGCGTCCGGCAATAGGATAATGGATCAAGAAACGGGGTTGGGGCGCGTGCATCGAATCTTTGTCGGGACTTGTGACTAGCCCGTAATGTTCTGTCTGGACGGCAGGGACCGATGGATGCCGGCGTGAGCGAAGCGAAGGATTTTTCCGGGGACCTCTACGAACCGCTGCTGCCCGAGGACCCACGGTCGATCGGTCCGTATCGGATCATGGGCCGGCTGGGCTCCGGCGGGATGGGCCGGGTGTATCTCGGCCAGTCCCGGTCGGGTCTGCTTGTCGCCGTCAAGACGGTACGGGCCGACGTGGTGGATGCGCCGGGATTCCGGCTGCGGTTCGCACGTGAAGCCACGGCGGCCAGGCAGGTCAGCGGTGTGTTCACAGCAGCCGTGGTGGACGCCGATGCCGACGCGGTGATGCCGTGGCTGGCCACGGCATACGTGCCCGCGCCATCTCTGCAGCTGCTGGTGCGCCGGCTCGGTCCGTTGCCGGTCCGCGCGGTGTCCTGGCTCGCGGCCGGGATCGCCGAGGCGCTGGATGCCATCCACCGCGTGGGGCTCATCCATCGGGACCTGAAACCGTCGAATGTGCTGGTGACCAAGGAGAATCCCAAGGTCATCGACTTTGGGCTGGTCAGGACGGCGGACAGTAGCGCGCAGCTTACCCACACCGTGATCGGAACACCCCAGTACATGTCCCCGGAACAGGCGCTGGACACCTCGTCGGTGACACCGGCCACCGACGTGTACTCACTGGGCGCCACCCTGTTGTACGCGGCGACGGGTCGCCTGCCCTACCGGGGCGAGACGCCTGTGAACGTGCTGGCCCAACTGCTCTGTGATCCTCCGGACCTCACCGGGGTGCCAGCGGAGCTCGTCGAGCTGATCCGCCGTTGCACCCAGCGTGATCCGGCGCTGCGGCCCACCCCGAACCAGCTGCTGGAGGAGATCGCTGGGACCTGGCTGCGGACGTCGGGCGGATTCGACGCCAAATACTGGTTACCACGGGTCGGGTACCAGCTGCTGGATGCCTACGAGCGGCGGCGCCGCAGCACCGGCTCACCTGACGCGATGTCCGGTCCGGCGCTCCAGTCCAGGCCAGCCCGCGACTCCCACGAGGTGACCTCTACCCCGTCTCCGCCGCTGTCGCCGCTGATCGCGCCGACCCCGCCCCTCCCACTGGGGGAGTTTCTCCCCCCGGCCCACGGCGGCGGAGCCGTTCCCGCGGGTTCCTCAGGTCCCGCTATTCCCGCTATTCCCGCGGGTCCCGCGGGTTCGACCGGCCGGGCCGAATCCGCGCGGGTGCACCGGCGGACCTTGCTGCGGGCGACGGGCGCCGCGGCGGTCACCGGTGCGATCGGCGCGGCGGTCTGGGGATCGGCTCGGTTGCTCGGCGGCACGGACGGCGGTGGCGCATCCCGGCCATGGGCCTTCACCTGCGGGGCTGAGGTGTACTCCTCCCCAGCGGTTGTCGACGGAGTTGTCTACATCGGCAGCAACGACTCCCACCTGTACGCCATCGATGCCGTGACCGGACGGCTACGGTGGCGCTACCAGACGGGTGGCTCGGTAACGTCGTCCCCGGTGGTCGCCGCCGGGGTGGTGTACGTCGGGTGCAACGACTTCCACCTGCACGCGGTGAACGCTGAGACCGGCCAGGTGGTGTGGAGGTTCCAGGCGGGTGCCGTGATGCATTCGTCGCCGACGGTGGCTGATGGTGTGGTCTACATCGGCTGCCGGGACCACAACCTCTATGCGGTCGAGGCGGCCACGGGCACTGAGCGCTGGCGTTTCACCGGCGGTGACTGGTTCAATTCTTCCCCCACCGTATACAGCGGTGGGGTTTACGTCGGCTGTCGGGACAAGAACATCTATGCGCTGGACGCCGCCAGCGGACGCCGACGCTGGAGCTTCACCACCGGCAGCACCGTTGACTCCTCGCCCGCGGTGTCGGACGAAACACTGTGGATAGGCGCTGACGACCACAACGTCTACGCCCTGAGCACCGCGACCGGAACATTGAACTGGCAGTTCACGGCGGATAACGGGGTGGTCTCCACGCCGCTTCTGGCCGACCGGGTGGTGTACGTGGGAAGCGATGACGGCCATCTTTACGCGCTGGACGCCAGCACAGGTCGGGACCGTTGGCGGTTTCCCACCGACAATGGCATCCGTTCGTCACCGGCCGTGGCGAACGGTCTGGTCTACGTGGGTAGCCGCGACCGCTGCGTCTACGCGGTGGAGACCGTCACAGGGAAACTGCGGTGGCGGTACGTGACTCAGGGGCCGGTCGACGACTCATCGCCAGCGGTCGCGAATGGCCTGGTCTACGTCGGCAGCCTGGACACCCGCGTCTATGCGTTGAACGCGGTGACCGGTGCTGGGCCGTAAGAGCGTGTTTCGAATCCTGGGTTCGGCCGGACGGAAGATTCAGAACAGGCGCCGGAAGCGCCCGAGGGCAGGGCGGCTGGCTGTGGTCACCCTGCCCGGCGCCGCCGGAGATCGCCGGTCCATCGTGAACCCCGACCCCCGGCGGTGCCCGCCAGCGAAGACAGCGAAGACACGTGAGGACGAGGAAGATCAGCGGCTGGAAGTACAGCGGTTGACCAGCGCTTCGGTCGTCGTCGTCACCTCGGTCAGTAACTTCGGCTCGTAGGTGCTGGTGTCGACGCGCAGCCGGAGGAATCCGATCGCGGTCGTGATCCGTTCGAGATCAGGGGCGAACTCGCCCGCGGTCGGGATCTGGTCGTAGAGCTTCTCCTGTGGGGCGATCAGGTCGGTCGCGACCAGTTTGATGCCGTCCGGCTTGTCGTTGCCCTTACGCGCGATGCGGAGGGTGTCGACCAGCCCGGCTGCCGCATCCCGGCAGGTGCCGGCCTGGAACGTCTCGATCGCCGGCAGCGGTTTGGCGGCTGCGGTCGCGTCGCCACCGCAGCCGGCCGCAAGCCCGGTCACGGCCAACAGGCCCGCCGCCGTTACTGCCATCCGGATCGATGGTGGTGCAGGCATCATCATTGCGGCCCTTCTCCCGCTTTGGTCATTTCCGAGCGTCGGTGTCAGCGTGAGCCGGAGTTCGGCAGCGCCAGGTAGGGGAAAGCGCCCAGGAAGGGTGTGTTGTTGGCGTTCACGGCGTCCCCCAGCCCCTTGACGGCGGCCGGCGCGTTCGGCAGCAGGACGCCTTCAACGGCCTGGATCTCGATGTCGACCACGTCGTCGGCCAGCCGCCGGCCGTTCGGGAAGCCGGCCACGTCGCCGCCGACCACGCCGAGCCGGTTCGGGTTTGCCACCGGCGGAATGGACATGTTGAGCCGGAGCTGCTCGGACGGGGCGATGTCCTTAGCGCTGGCGTCGTTGTTCAGCGTCGGCGAGGTGAGGTCGACGCCGAGGTTGCCCTTGCTGATACCGCTGAGGAACACCGCGACCAGGTCGTTACGCGGGGTTTTCGGCGCTGGGATCTTGTAGATGCCCTGGATGAGCCGGGCCAGTTCGGGGTCGGTGACGTAATTCAGGAACTGGGCGTCCCGCGACGGCGTCGAAGCGTTGAACCTGTCCTTCTGTCCGACCGGGACGACCAGCTCGTTCACCAGCGGCGAGCCGAGCCGTGACACCTGCGACCACTGCCCGAAGCTCATCGCGCGGCCGGAGCTGTTCGTCGGGGAGACCATCGTGGTGCTGCGCCGCTGCGTGGTGCTCCACACTCCGATCACCGGATTGCGGCCCGCGTCGCCCTTGAGTGCCAGCTGTGCGGCCGGCACCTTGAGCGCGACCGAGTTGACGTTGTAGCCGGCGAGGGTGTCCTTGCCGATCTCGGACAGGTTGCCGCCGTAGAGCAGGTCGAACACGCGCAGGTCCAGGAAGAACGGGTCGTCGGCCTGGCCGGCGAACGTCTTGATCCCGCCGGGCAGAGTTTGGGTCGCCTGGTCGCGCAGGGCGGCGTAGTTCGGCATGGATGCCTTACCGACGTTGGATGGTGCCACCGGCACCTTGTCGGCGAGCACTGTGGAGCTGCCCTTTTTAATCATTTCGAGTCGGTAGCTCTGGGTGAAGTTCAGGTCGGGATCGTCCAGGGAGGTGACGACACCGGTGTTGTACAGGAAGGTGTTCGGGTTCTTGTAGGAGTTGGTGAACGTCCACCGGTAGGTGATGTCCGGCTTGGCGTCCCCGTCGTTGTCGATGTTGATGTCGTACTGGGCGTCGTTGGCGAACGGGTAGAAGTTCGGCCCGCCAGCGGGCTCCTCGAACGGTATCCAGTTAGCGATCAGCGTCACCGAATTCTTGTCGTCCGGGCTGACGAACGCGTAGGTGTCGGTGTTGTCGATGGTTGGGTCGGTGCTGACCAGTGGTGCCTCGCGGTGGCTGGACGCCATCGATGCCGCCGGTGTCAGTGCCACGACCGCGCTACCGACACCGAGCGCCACCGCCGCGATGCCCGCGATCCCCGTGAGGCCGCGCCGTGCGGGTCGGCCCCGCGACCCACCGCGGAGGCGAGGTGCCCCGTCGGCGGGATCTGTCTCAATCATGATTTTCCCCTCGGATGATGCAGGGGCCAGCCTGACTGCCGGCCCGCGACATCTCCTTGTTCGTGCGCCGCGGCCGTTCGGATGGGTGTCGGCGACTGGTCGTGTGTCAGAAAGCCGACAGGTTTTCTCCCATCCGGACGTGTGCCCGCCGCGAACAGCCTTGTGCAGGCCGGCACTGGGAGAGGAACCAGATGAGGAAACGACGAGCCGTCACGGCGATCGTGGTGGTGACGGCGGCCGCGGCCGCTCTGCTGGCGGGAGCGGCGTTGATCCCCACTGGCGTGCTCGGGGGCACCGCCGCGCGTCCGCCCGCGCCCCAGGCCAGCGCGGCCGGGGCTCAGGACGTGCCGACCCGGGCGATCGGCGATCTTCAGCGCCACCTGAGCCTCGTTCCCGGTGACTGGCCGGCCTGGGCGGCGCTGGGCACCGCATACGTTGAGCGGGCCAGAGCCACCGGCGACCCGACCTACTACCCGCGTGCCGAGAGCGCGCTTGCCCGGTCGCTGGCCGTCCACCCGGTCGACAACGACGCCGCGCTCGCCGGGCAGGCGGCGTTGGCCGCGGCTCGCCATGATTTTGTCGAGGCGTTGCGGCTCGCGGACGCGGCAACAACGATCAATCCGTTCGGCGCGACCGCCAGCGGGATACGCGCGGACGCCCTCATCGAGCTGGGCCGCTACCCGCAGGCGTGGGAGGCCGTCCAGCACACGGTCGACCTGCGGCCGGATGTCGCCTCGCTGGCCCGGGTGTCCTACGCGTTCGAGCTGCGGGGCGACACCGCGGATGCCCGGGATGCCATGCTGCGCGTGCTCACCGACGCGACCTCCCCGACGGATGCCGCGTTCGCCCTCTTCCACCTCGGTGAGCTCGCGCGGGACAGCGGTGATCTCGACGGCGCCGACGCTGCCTACCGCCGGGGCCTGGAAAAAGATCCATCCTCGACGACGTTGCTCGCCGGGCGGGCCCGAGTGGCCGCGGCCCGCGGCCAGACCGAGAGCGCGCTGGCTGACTACCAGCGCGTGGTGACCCGGATGCCGGCGCCGGCACTGGTCGTCGAATATGGGGAGCTGCTGGAGTCGGTGGGCCGGACTGAGGAGGCACGGACCCAGTACGCACTGGTCCGGACCACCGCTGAGCTGTTCCGCGAGCAGCGGGTGGACGTCGGCGTCGACCTGGCGCTGTTCGAGGCCGACCATGGTGACCCGGCCGCCGCGTACGCGGTCACCGCGGCCCAGCTCAACACCCGGGCCGGGATTTTCGTCCAGGACGCCGACGCCTGGGCGCTGCACCAGCTCGGACGGGACTCCGAGGCCCTTGCGCACGCCCGTGCCGCGGTTGCGCTCGGTACGCGGCGCGCTCTGCTGCGCTATCACCTCGGCGTGATCGAAGCAGCGCTCGGGCAGCGGGACGCGGCCATGACCGACCTGCGGGCCGCGCTCGCCACGGACCCGTATTTCTCACCGCTGCATGCGCCCCGCGCCCGAACGCTGCTGGCCGCCCTTGCTGGTGACCGGTGATGGCGACGAGGCGGCCGGGCCTGCCCACCCGCTGGCGATGGCCGGCCGTCGCGATGATCGCGTTGGCGTTCGCCGTCCTGCCGGCGGGAGCGGCGTCCGCTCATCCGCTGGGCAACTTCACCGTGAACACCAGCAGCGTGCTGCGGGTGCAGCTGGACCAGGTACGTGTCGACGTCATTGTGGATATGGCCGAGATCCCGACCGCCCAGAGCCGCCCGGCGATCGATGCCGCTGGTGCCGAGACCTGGCGGGAGCAGGAGTGTAAGCGCATCGCGGGCCAGGCCGAGCTGACCGCGGACGGCCGGGTCCGCCCGCTCGAGCCAACCGCGGCCACCCTGCGTTTCCCGCCGGGGGCGGGCGGTCTGTCGCTGTTGCGGCTGGTGTGCCGGTACACGGCCGAGACCGGCGACACACCCGCGTCCGTCCGGTACACGCTGCGGGCTTATACAGACCGGGTGGGCTGGCGCGAGACGGTGGCGCTGGGCGATCGGACCACACTCGTGGCCAGCGACGTTCCCGCGCGGTCGCCGAGCGGGCTGCTCGCGTCGTACCCGGCGGACCCACTGTCCAGCCCATCCGACGTCACCAGCGCCACGTTGCGGGTGCGGCCGGGCGGTCCGGCGGCTGTCGACCCCCTTGACGGCCGGGAGAATACCGCGGTGTCCCCAGGTGGCAGCGGCCCTGGCAGGAGCGGGCTCACCGCGCGTTTCACCGAGCTGGCCGGGCGCCGGGCGCTGTCGTTGGGCATGGGCCTGCTGGCGGTCGCGCTGGCGGTCGGGCTCGGGACCGCGCACGCGTTCGCTCCGGGGCACGGCAAAACGGTGATGGCGGCCCGGATCGCCGGCAACCGGGCATCCCGGCGGGAACTTGCCCTGATGGCGCTGGCGGTGACCGTGACCCACACGTTCGGCGTGCTGCTGCTCGGCATGGCGCTGACTGTGTCGACGGACCTTGCGCCGGAACGGTTGTACCCGTGGCTCGGCGTCGCCAGCGGCATGTTGATGGTGAGCCTCGGCGTCACACTCCTGCGCAGCCGGCTCGCGTTTCGCCGGATCAGCCATAAGCATCATGATCATGATGGTGGGCATGCCCATCCGGCCGGAGCCGATGGCCATGCCCATGGTGATGGTCACGACCATGATCACGACCATGCCCATGGTGACATTCATGATCATGACCATGCTGGCGGTCATCGCCATGACCATGACCATACGCACGGTGGCCGCTGGCATTCCCACCCCTCGCCAGTGGGAACGCCGAAACTGCGCGGTCTGCTCGCGATGGGCTTCGCCGGTGGTCTCGTGCCGACTCCGAGCGCGGTCGTCGTGTTGCTGGGCGCTGTCGCGCTCGGCCGTGCCTGGTTCGGTGTGGTGCTGGTGTTCGCCTACGGCGTAGGTATGGCCGTCGCGCTGGTCGGTATCGGCGTTCTGCTGGACCGGGCGCATCGGCCTCTGCTGCGGCGAGCCAGCAGCGCCGCTCCCCGGTTCACCGCGGTGGCCACCAGATGGGCACCGGTGGCCACCGCGGGTGTCATCGTCGTGGCTGGAGCGATCATTGTGCTGCGTGCGGGGGCTCAGTTCGGCGTCTGAGCAGCCGTCCGGGGGCCGCCGCCGTGGGCCTGCCGACCGCTCCGGCCGCTCCGGCGGCCGGTTCGCAACGGGTGGCGTGCCGCCGGCCGGGGCCGACCCACCGCGTGTGATCGCTGCCTGGCCGCCGTGCCAGTTGGCCGGGAGACGGGCGCGGCCGGCGATCGACGTCCAGTACGCCGCGTGCAGCGCGCAGCGGGCGGTACCGGGCGGGAGTAGCCTCCGGGTGCCATGACCGGCAGTTGGGGCGAGGACGGGCAGTGGGCATCGACACCGCGGACAGACTGGCGCTGCACGAGATCGCGGCGCGCTACGGAGACCTCATCGACGCCCGGGACTGGCCAGGGCTCGCGCACGTCTTCACCGCGGACGCGGTGTTCGACCTGCGCGACGTCGGCGATGGGCAACTGGAGGGCCTGGACGCCATCCGGCGCTTCATGGCCGGCTCGGAGCATCCGCTCGCCCATCACATCACCAACATCTACGTGACCGAGGACGGCGGTGAGCCGGTACTGCACAGTCGGGTCATTGGCATCCTGCACGATCGGCGGGCCGGGTCCGGGCGGTACACCGACACGGTCGTCCGCACCCCGGCCGGGTGGCGCATCCAGCACCGGGTCTTCCACCTGCACCGCCGGCCGTCGGCCGAGCCCGGGTCACCGGCCGCGGGCGGCTGACAGGCGGGCGAGGTCCGCGGGCGTATCGATGTCGTCGGGGCAGCCGGTATCGTCGCACGCCACCATGACCACCCGGTCGGGGTTGGCGCGCAGCCAGGCACGTGCGCCCATGTCGCCACGGGCATGAGCGCATACCTCGGTCCAGGTTTCGCGTCGTAACAGAACGGGATTGCGTGGCTGCCCGTTATAGGTGGCGACCGCCGCGGCCGCGCCGGCCGCGTGGGCGGTGATCAGCCGGCGCACGGCCTCCGCGCCGATCAGGGGCTGGTCGACGAGCGTGATGACCACCGCGTCGAGGCTGGTGCCCGCAACCGCGCCGAGCCCACGCCGCAGTGACGCGCCCATGCCCTCGGCCCAGTCCGGAGTTGGAAGGACCTGTGCCGTGGGCAGATTCGCCGCCCTGGCCACCTCGGCCGCGTGTGCTCCGAGCACCACGAATATCGGTGTACAGCCGCCCCGTGCGACCAGCCGGACTGACCGCTCGACCAGCGCCTCACCGTCCAGCATGGCCAGGGCCTTGGGGCTGCCGAAGCGGCGGCCGGCTCCGGCGGCGAGCACGAGGCCACCCACGCGGCCTGTCATGTTGCCGCCATGCATGGCAGCGTACGCTATCGCGACTGTTATTCATTTGATGAAATTTTATTGATGATGCAGATGATTATATTTCAATAACCTTAGGGTGTCATTTTCTGGATCACATCGCCGAATTCGTCCGCTCACTATATGGTCAGGAACGGTGAAAAGGTCCCTGATTAGTGCGTTTCCGCGCGACGTCACGCGGGAGGTTCCTGTGCCCGGCCAGCCTGGTTCGGCGCCGGTCGCCTTCCTCAGCTATGCCGATGCGGACCATGCGCGTCACGGTGCGTCCCTCGGGGAACTCGCGGCGGCACTCGAGGAGGATATTCGAACCCGAACGGGCCACGCCGCGTTCCGGGTTCTCCACGATCGTCGGGATGATCGCTGGGATGAGTTGTGGAACGAGCGGATCGCCGGCACCGCGGACCCCGCGAGCGCCGCGGCCATCCTCATCGCGGTCATGACTCCCGCTTTTTTCCGGAACGCCCAGTGCCGGCATGAGCTGGAACGTTTCCTTCAGCTCGAACGGCAGCTGGCCCGTCCCGACCTCGTCGTCGCGGTCCGGTGGTCGAAGGACCTCGACCTGATCGCGGGTGGTACGACCGACCTGTTGGCGCGGGCGGTAGCTCATCGGGTGTCCATGCACTGGCCGCTGCCGGACGGCGAGCCACCGGTGGCGGTGTCGGTCGGGCGCTGGGCGGCGGACCTCGCCGGCCGTATCAGCGCGCCATTGGACGCCCTCGTCCGCCCGGCGATTCTTTGGCCGGACGGTATCGCGCGGTACGCGGGTGCCGCACAGCACGATGATGATATTTCGTATGAGGAAATCGTGCGGCATAATGACATCGCGCGGCACGAAGAGGCCGTGCGGAACAACAGCGGGCTCGCGCGGCACGGCGATGTCGTGCAGGTGCCGCGACAGCTTCAGCCGGGGCAGACCATGCCGTTGCCGATCCAGCCACGGCTGCCGCGGGGAGCGGCCGCGTCGGCTCCGACGCCGCCCGCTGATGCGAGGGCCACCGGCGTGGCGGTGACCCCGTTGGTACCGCGGCGGCTGTCGTCACAGCCACAGACAGCCACAGCGGCCGTCACAGCCACCGCTCCGGCTGTCGGGCGGTGAACGCGGTACCGGCCGTTCCGTTCGCTACCGTCCGATCGTGACGTCTCAGGACCTCAGCACGAAGGCGTTCAGCGCGACCCGGCTGCACGACGGTTACACGATGGTCGGTGTTGACGCCTTCCTCGATCGGGCCGCCGCGGAGCTGCACCGCCTGCACGCCCTTGTCCGATCTGTCGAGAGCGGGTACCGGCCGGATCCACGTGAACTCGTCCTGCTCGTAACGCCCGCGGAGATCAGCGCGACGACCTTCAATCCGGCGAAATTTCTCAGTGGCTACCGCGAACAGGAGGTGGATGACTTCCTCGGCGTCGTCGCGCGGGAGTTCGCAAACCTCCAGAAGTTCGTGTCCGTGGTTTCGGACGCTGACCGGCCGGGCGACCGCGGTGTTTCCTATCATCCTGGTATAACCGGTCCGGAGGTGGCGGGTAAGTCATTCACCCGGACGCGGCTGTGCGTTGGTTACAAGGCTGATCAGGTGGATGAGTTCCTCGACCGAGTAGCCCAGGAACTAGCTGACCTGCACGCTCTGGCGAAATCCTCCCCGGGTAGCCGGAAGCGGGATTCTGATTCGTTTCGTTCGCGTCTCACGCCAGCCGACATCAGTGCCGTAAAATTCGATACCACCTGGCTTTCCGGTGGGTATCGGGAATACGAAGTCGACGATTTTCTCGACTTTCTTGAGCGCGAGCTCGCCCGCATCCATGAACATCTGATGTTTGGCTCGGACTGAGTGCCGGCGCGGTAGCGGTGATTGATCGCCCCGCTTATCCTGCATTCTCGATAAGCGGCGTTTGCGGGCGGTCAGAGCTTCCGGGCGATCGTCAGGCCGTCCGAGACCGCCAGCAGCACGGCCTGAACACGATCATCGGTGGTCACCGCCTGGTTGAATGCCCGGATCGCCTGGACGTTCGCCTGCTGGTTCGTCTCATCCAGGACGTTGCCGCCTTGCAGCACGTTGTCGGCGACGATCAGCCCACCCGTGCGCATCCGGGGAACCAGCAGGTCGAAGTAGGCCTGGTAGGAGGTTTTGTCCGCATCGACAAAGGCGATGCCGTAGGTGGGCTCGGCGGGCAGCGCGGCGATGGTGGCCGCGGCCGGGCCGAGCCGCAGTTCGATCCGGTCGTCGAGGCCGGAGCGTGTCCAGTACGCACGCGCGAGCGAGGTCCATTCCTCGCTCGCGTCGCAACAGAGCAACTGCCCGTCCGGGGGCAGGCCACGGGCGATACATATCGACGAGTATCCGGTGAACGTGCCGATTTCGATCGCTCTGCGTGTGCCCGTACTGGCCGTCAGAATAGTCAGCAGCGTGCCGAGTTCGGCTCCGATCCGCATGTGGGAGACCTCGCTGAACCGCCGCCGTGTCTCCTCGGCGAGTTCGGTGAGAAGCTCATCCGGCGGTGAGCTGTGGGCTACGATGTAGGGCTGGATACCGTGTGCGAGGATCGGTGAGTCAGTTGCACGATCAAAATTAGACATACAGGTATGCTACTAGCCTGTTCTGGCTCCATCTCGGGCCGCTGATCGACCCGCGTGCGAACCTGGCCGTTTGATGGTCGAGAAACGTGGAGCAACCGGCAACAGGGGAAACGGCATCGCGGGGTTGTCGCGGGGCTGGGGCACGCGCCTTGTGTCATCGCCCCCTATCCATCATCCCTATCCATCGCCGCGCGACGCATGGGTACCCTGGCTCGTCGGTCGCCACCCGCCACCTTCGGTGACCCCCGCGCCGTCTCGCGATCCAGCCGCCCCAAGCCTGTTTCTTGATTCATGCTCTATTGCCGAGCATTCTTAGCGGCTCCGGCAATAGGGCGTTCGAGCAGTGAGCGGCTCATCCGCGCCCGATCCGGCAAGGCGGCGGAGGAAGGCGCCCTGGTGTTGGGCACCGACTGACGACAACGCGGCCGGGCGGGATGCGGGAAGCCACGAGCCGGCCAGTCTTATTCTCGGGCGCTCTAAGTAGCAAGATCGTTACTTTTGGTATGAAAAGCGTTGTCAACGGTATGCCGGGAACGTACGTCACCGGATGGCGGTTTGACAGCTCCCCGCGTTGGGCGGCAGGCTTGCGGTGCGGCACCTCGTTCGGTGAGGCGTCTGCACGGACACAGGCCACTGACCCCGAACGTCGAGAGACGCCCCGGGTCAGGACAGCTCTCCCCGAGCTAAGGGGTGGGCCCAGGTGGCTTCCTGGTTGGGATTACGCCGTGCAGTGCCAAAGCTCTGACGAGGAGGGGTGTTCCGCACGTGGTCCCGTTCTGAACGGGCTCGGTTCGTGCGATCACTGCCTGTGCGATCACTGCCTGTGCGTGTGAACTGAACTGTGCCTACGGGCGCCCGGTCGTGAGAGGAGGTGGCGGGATGAGTCCCGGCCATAGTCCGCGTCTGTCCTGGGCTGGCTCGGCGACCCCCGCCGCCTGAGCCCGGCCCCTTCCGATACGAGGATTTCACCGCCGGACGCGAACGCAGCGGACTAGGCAACGCGGGTGGACTGGGCAACGCGGGTGGACTGGAGCCTGGGCCCGACTCATGGGTTGCTTCGGTAGGCGCGCTGGATCAACGAGTGCTCCGGCACCATGCTGCCTACGGGCGCGGCCCTCAAGCCCCTCGAGGAGCTGGCGTGATGACCGTGATGGAGAACGCGTTCTACACCGAGGGCCGGCGTTTCGCGCAACCGAACTCGCTCGGTGAGACCTACCAACTGCTGCGTGAGCGCTATGACGAACACAAGCAGGACCTCGCATGGATCGGCCTGGTCCGCCCGGACCAGCGGGAGATCGCCTCGATCGCGAGCGAGTTCGACCTGCATGAGCTCGCGGTCGAGGATGCCGTGCAGGCGCACCAGCGACCGAAGCTGGAGCGGTACGGGAAAACCCTCTTCGTGGTGCTGCGGGCGGCGCGTTACAACGACATGCGGGAGGAGGTCGAGTTCTCTGAGCTGCATGTCTTCATCGGAGACGATTTTGTAATTACTGTGCGTCATGGTGATGCCCCGGATCTACCGAGGGTTCGGCAGCGGATGGAGTCCGATCCAGGGCTGCTCGCCAGAGGACCGGAGGCGGTGCTGTACGCGATTCTCGACCGGGTCGTGGACGACTACGCGCCGGTGGTGGCGGGGCTGGAGAACGACATCGACGAGATCGAGACCGAGGTGTTCCGGGGGGAGCCCGAGGTGAGCCGGCGCATCTACGAGCTGTCTCGGGAGGTCATCGAGTTCCAGCGGGCTACCAAGCCGTTGCTCGGGATGCTGGAGGCGTTGGCGGCCGGGTTCGTCAAGTACGGCGTGGACGCCGAGCTGCAACAGTACCTGCGCGACGTTTCCGATCATGTTGTCCAGGTGGTGGAGCGGATCGAGGGCTTCCGCCAGCTGTTGCAGAACATCCTCACGGTGAACGCGGCCCTGGTCGGGCAGCGGCAGAACGAGGAAATGAAAATTTTGACAGAGGCGAGCCTGGAACAGAACGAGGAAGTCAAAAAGATCTCCGCATGGGCGGCGATCCTGTTCGCTCCGACACTGGTCGGCACTGTGTACGGGATGAACTTCGACGGCATGCCGGAACTGCGCTGGGCGTACGGCTATCCGTTCGCGATGGCGCTCATGCTCGCCGTCTGCGTCACGCTCTTCATGGTCTTCCGGAACCGGCGATGGCTGTGACCACACCGGCACAGCCGATCCTGGCT
>NZ_CAKJTP010000067.1:0-21354 GCF_917627335.1 Protofrankia sp. CiT1
CATATTCGTCGCGGCAGCCAGGGCCGCCCGTGGCGCGGCTGCCACGGGCCCGAGAAGCGCCGTGAACATGACCGCCACGGATAGCGCACCGAGTGATCTGGCAGTTTGCCAGCGCCGCCATCGGCGACGGCGCCCGATATTTTCAGGACCTGTCATCGACAATCATCTTCTCCAGAGTTCTCGGGGCAGCCGCCCAGGTCCCCACCAGCAGTGGGGCGGTAAACTGCCGGCAAGGCTGTGGGACTTGCCGCGGTTGTCCGGGCTGGGCTGTCGGAGGTCCCAGCTGGACCATCGGCAGCCGCCGCTTGCGGGTTCATGCCGTATGTTCGGCTAACACGTTTTCAAATGCCTCCCGCTCAACCATGATCGCCGTTTCGGGCAGGTGTCCGGTGGCTTTCTTCCCACGGCGCCGGTAGACCAACCGGTCGATAAGCAGAAATCGTAACGCGAACGCGATGGCCAGCGTCAGCAGAGTGCCAGCCATAACGCTCAGGCCCCACTTTTCGACAAAAAAGGCGAGCAGTGGCAGCCGCAGGAACAGATCGCTGCTGTTAAGCAGCATGAAGGGCCCGATCCGGTGCCGCCAGGAGCCCTTTTTGTCGGGCCAGACGAGTAGTTCACAGCCGAGGAAGTTCCACCCGTTCGCGATTTGCGTAGCCGCTATGGCGGCGACAGTGTAATGCAATCCGAGCAGGACAAGTGCGGCGGTACCGAGAACGTTGGGCAATAGCCCCGTCGCGCCAACGAGCGCGAAGCGCGCCGCTCGCGGAACCCGGAGCCAGAAAAGATGCCGAACAAACCGCAGCCCTTCGAGGACGGAGGCATTGGATTCGCCCGTATGCCGTTTCGCAAACGAGTACGGGATCTCCGCTACACTGATCTTGTCCATGCGGACGAGCAGCTCAAGCAAAATTTTGTAGCCACTTGGCTGCAGATTATCAAGATGAAGCGCGCCAACCCGGACGAGGAAGAATCCACTCATCACATCGGTCACACCCCGCAGCCGGCGGGGGAAAACCAACCGGGAGACAAGACTTGCGCCGGACGACACAAACCTGCGCATACCATTGGCCAGTCCGGCGGCGTCCCCGTTCCCGCGATAGCGACTGGCGATCACCATGTCCGCCTGATTGGCGACTGCGGCGTCATACAGCGTCGGCAGAGCTTCCGGCGGATGCTGAAGATCGCCGTCCATCACGACCGCGTAAGGAGAGCGTGCCGAGCGGAGCCCGTCGACGACCGCACCGCCGAGTCCCCCCCAACGGACAGCCGGTGCACGATGATAAAGACGGACCGTCACGTTGAAGTTCCGCCGAACGCTTTCCACAGTCTGTGGCGTGTGGTCGGTGGAGTCGTCGACGAACAGAACTTCGGCAGCCATACCGCTGAGCGCCGCGTCCACCCGGTTGAGAAGCGGCATCACGTTACCCGCCTCGTTTCGCGTCGGCACGATCACCGTCAGCTGCGGCCGCGGCCCGGATTCCGCTCTTGAATACTGTGCGGGAATCCCATCGACCGCCGCCCGCTCCGCCGGACCCGGTTCGGGCTCCTGCGGGGACGCTGACGGGGACTCGACGGCGGCACCCGCCGCCTGTTTCTTTTTTCGACTCACGCTACCCCCAGATCCACTGGTTTTCAGACAGTCTTGAAAGCCGCTTGTCGCCTGTCCGCCGTCGATTCAGCGCGGCTGTGGATCACTTTGTCACCGCTCGGAGCTCAACCGCGGCCGGACCCGTGCCAAAACGTGCGACTACCCGCGAGTGTTCGACCGCGATACCCATCGTAGTCAGCCCGAGAGTCGAAATATCCTGCCGCATGAATGGTGTGAGGATGATGTAGTCCAGATCGCGCCAGCCGTCCGGCAGCTCTTTCTTTGCCGCACTGTCAAGATCTACTTTGTAGTACCAAATCGTATGCCAGGGTGAAGAGAAGCCGGCATGGTAAACATCCTGCCACATCGTGTTATCCACGACGATACGACTGTCCCGTGGGATCGCCGAGGTTCGCAGATAAGCTACGGCCGCGACGTGTTCCGTATTGTTAGAAGATGTGAAAGCCCGCGCGAGGCCAGGCTGCCATGCGGCACCGAGCGCCACGATGCCGACGGTAAAAGCCGCGAGCAGGCTGCCGTCGCCGATCAGTCGCGCCGGCTTGCCCCACCGCCGCGTGGTCGACCACGCCTGGTCGACCACGCCACCCACGCACAGCGCGAGAAAGGGCAGCGCCACGATGATGAACATCTGCGGCAGATAGCCTTTTCGTAGCAAGGTGATTCCCAGCAGCACGACCACCAGCCCGATCGGGCGAAGCCGACGGATGGTGAGCGCGAAAAGAGCGCTCAGGGCACCCAGAATCAGCAGCCACCGGTCCAGCTGCACCCAGCCGAGGGCCGTGGCGTGAGCCGACGCAACCGGGTCGAACACCGAGCCCGAGCCGGACCGTTTCACGAACTGGAACTCCATCGCGGCCTGCAGCGACACACGGATGGGGCCAGCGAACAGCTCATTTTTCAATAAAGCCATCAAGGGATATACCAGGCAAATCAGCACAAAACCTGACCAGAAGCCCACGGAGGCGAAATCCCGGGTCCTCGCGTAACTGGACTGCCAGCCCGCGAGCGCCACGGCGGGCACCAGTATGGCGGTGGTCTCCTTGGTCAGCACGGTAACCGCGAGAAAAACTCCGGCCAGCACATAGTGCCAGAGGTGCTGACGGGGCGTACAGGCGAAGTAGAAGGCCGCGATAAGCCATGGGATCGCGAGGTTGTCCAGATACACCTGACGCAGAAAGGTCACGGAGATCGGCGAACAGACGAACAGCAGGACGGCCAGGACGGCAAAGGGCCGGCGGATATCCAGCCGACGAGCCAGCAGGTAGAGCAGCGCAGCCGAGGCATCGGCGTAGAGGAGCATGATGGCGCGCCCAGACGAGACCGTCAGCGAGCCCCCGTGGAAGGCCGGGATCCAGGAAAGCGCGGCCAGCTGTATCCAGCCGAACGGCGGATGGTCATACCAGTAGGTGTATGGCGACAGCGCGCCGTGCGCCCGCACCCATTCGGCCTGGGAGAGATAGGTTCCCTCGTCGTCCTGGACAGTCGGGTAACCGTGGAGGTTGACAAGTAGAACTATGGTTGTGATCATCACTAGCCCCATGATGATCGCTACATCCGGCCACCGCCGCCGCTGCCGGTCGACCGCCGCCGCGGGTGTTCGTAAGGCGCTCAGGACTGGCTGCGGTAGCACTGCGGTCATGGACACGTTCGGATCCCCCTGACTTTCTTCAGGCCGCGTCGTCGGCGGTTGCGGATGTACTCAGATGGGCTCCGGCGTGGGCGGTCTTCTCCCACTCGAAGTTTCCGGCGAAGAAACGAAAGGCTGATCTCACGGCCGCCCACGAGAGGATCAGCTGATAGGCGGGCATAAAGAACACGAGACTGGCATAGTCACGAACCCGGATACGAAAGTCGTAATCCCGGCCGAATGCCCGGAGCGCAGCCGCCTCGAAGCCGAGCATGGCGATCGTCGGGACAGCCGGCAGAAAGGAGGTCAACGTGACGACCATCGGGAACTTACCGGCCACGACAGTCAACAGCGCGACCGGGAGCACTAGTCCCGAAAACGCCTGTGTCATCGGTTGCGTAAGGGTGAAGCGGGCGAGGTTCCGCGCCCGGCGGGTCGGCAGCTTCCGCCAGTCGCCCTTATGGAGTACCTGCATAAAACCGAGATTCCACCTGGTCCGTTGCTTCACCAGGGCGTATATCGTGTCAGGTGTCTCCTCTCGGGTGACGAGACGAGGATCGAAGGCGACACTGACCTTGCGGCCGAGCGCGGACAGGCGGACACCAAGATCGCAGTCCTCGGCGAGGCAGTTACCATCCCATCCGTTCACTTCGTTGAGCAGCGTCCGGCGTACGAACACGGTGTTTCCACCGAGCGGGATGAACTGCTTCTGGGCATGCAGATGCAGCCGTGAACGGAACCAGAAATAATATTCCAGACAGTTGCGGAGAGAAAACCAGCTGGACTGGAAGTTGACGAGCTGGACCGCACCCTGGACGACGTCGGCATTACTCGTCTGAAATACCTCGTCAACATGGGCGAGCAGTTCCGCGGCCGCCAGTGACTCCGCGTCGAAGACGCCTACGATGTCGCCGGTACAGTCCGCGAGGGCGGTGTTCAGCTGACGCGGTTTGTTCTTGACTGCGGACTGGTCGACCGAGATTTTCAGACCTGGCTGGCCGGCGGCAATTTTCTGTACCACCTGCACAGTCGATGGGTCATCGTGGCCGACAGCCAGAATTATTTCCACCTGCGGGTGCGTCTGGCTGACGAGACGGGCGACGGTCGCGCTCAACACCGCCTCGCTCTCGTGGCGGGCGGGAACGATAATCGAAAAACTGTGGCAGGGTTTGCCCATGGCCGGCAGGTAGAAGGTCTCGTGGTACGTTTCAGGCGTGCGCCATGCGTGCAGCATCCACCACAGATTGGTGCCGGATGTCGCGAACAGCGTGAGAGCAATGATAACGATTGCTGCCGAGACAAGGGCAGACAGCAAGGTCGTTCCTTTCACCTTACGGGTATCAACTACAACCCAAGATCGGGGGGTGAACCGCCGAGTTCCGTGCTGGCTGCCGGACCGCGAGGTGTTACCGGGAAAAAGGTCCTGGACTGCCGCCGCACACGGGCCGGCTCATAGTGGCCGCCCCCGCCACAGCTGCGTTTGCCGGTCACCGCTGCGAGTCCTCCGCATGTCCCGGATCTCCTCCCCGACGGTCAGTGCGCGTATCGTGCGTACATGCTGTGTACACGGAAAGGCACCCACTACAACCGATTCTCCAGCAACAGGGGAATATCATGTGAATAGTCAGCGACGGTCGTGCTGGGAAAATATCCGGCGCGGGCGGTGCCATCCGGCGCGAAGGCGGTCACTCGGGACACGTGCTGAACCAGCCAGCTCCCATCGGCTGCCTGTTCGGGCGGAACGACCGGGAGCCCGAGGGCCGCTGCGTAGTCAGCGATGTCCGCCCATTTTCCAGTGAGGCCGATGAAGGATGTGTCGAACTGATCAAGCCATCGACGCATCGTCTGCGGCGAGTCACGCTCAGGATCGGTCGTCACAAAAACAAAGGTGGTCCTGGCCCGAACGGCCGGGGTTTGCTGACCGAGAGCCGCGGCAATGTCGGCTGCCGTTGTCGGGCAGACGTCCGGGCAGTGGGTGTAGCCGAAAAACACGAACGCCAGCCTGCCCGCGGTCCCCGACCGCACATCAAACGGAGATCCATTCGTGTCGATGAGGTGGCTGGCTGGCTGGACGACCGTCGGATTCAGGGGCCGGCCCGCGAGGGAAACGGTCACGCTCGCTTTTCGTCCGGACACGCTCGCCGATCCAGCCGATGCTCCACAGGCCGAAACAAGGGAGAGCAGGACAGCGGTGGCGATCGCCAGCTCCGCCCGCCGATCGGCCGCGTGGCCCCGCCCACACGGATCGATCCGTTTGCCGGGCAACAGGCCCCGGCGGACAGCCGCTTTCGGGCCATCGGCTCCCACCGCGCCTGACGATCGGCGGCGAGCGAGCTCCCATGCGGCAGAGCGGAGACGACGGTGACTCGATGGTGTTAAGAGCCGGTTCATCCCCCCACGCGTTCCCCCCCGTTCCATCGGTCGACAAGTCGACTCCCGGTAACGTACGGTAGATTGTGACGACACGGCCTGCTGTTACCTTCCAGACGATCCGTCGATGACCGACCCCAATCGGTCATCGGCAGCTCTTCGTGGCAGACGCAAGCCGGATAGTGCATGTAGTGACATCCCCCAAAAAATGCCCTGAGAGGTGATGCTAGCAGGAGCCGAGGGGTGCGGGCAGCGCGGCCTCCAGCCAGAAGCGCGAGCTGAATATTGGGTATTTTCTGGCTGAAAAAAGTTGATTGGTAGATAATTTTGCCCCCATGGCGTGATAGCGATCCGTTGATCATCGATCAGGCATTGCGGTTATAAAGACCACACGCCCGGTCACCGCGGTCGCGCCGAGCCATGACAATCAGCATTGTTGTCAGCCGCTCCCCCGATAACCAATCCAGCGTTCGGGGCACGGAAAATCCCGGCCATCGAACCAGCCAGAGCCTCTTGCTTTTGTTTTCCAGGCGGCCAGCGCAAGGCTGCCTGGTGATCACTACTTGCCCTCCGCCCAACAGCGGATACAATTAGCTACTGTAGCGCAATCAACAAGTAAGATTTTTCATCTTTTATACAAGACTATAACCAAAAGTACACAAAATATCACTTTCAGCAACTAGCGGCAAGCGACTGACATCTGGACCGAGACCCTTGACCACCAATGATCGGGTGTGACCCGATCACCCGGTAGCTGGGCACACCGACCCGGTAATCATGAGATTTCGTTCTGCTCTCGGCGGAACAGCGGGACGGAATCGCTCCCGGTCGGTCACCGTTGACCAAGACGTCTTCGCTGGTGGGCCGACTGTCCCGGTTGGCCCGCCGTCCACGACGAAGAGGGCGAGGCCGGCGGGTAGGTTTCCGTTCGATGCGTGGGGACATGCCTCGGCGGAGCTAGCATGCGGATACCGGCTGCCGTGTGGTCGGTCGCACCGCTCGAAGGAGCGCACATGTTCGAGAGATTCACCGACCGGGCACGTCGGGTCGTCGTCCTGGCTCAGGAAGAAGCCAGGATGCTCAACCACAACTACATCGGCACCGAGCACATCCTGCTCGGACTGATCCACGAGGGGGAGGGCGTCGCCGCCAAGGCACTTGAGTCGCTCGGGATCTCCCTCGAGGGTGTTCGGTCACAGGTCGAGGAGATCATCGGGCAAGGCCAGCAGGCGCCGAGCGGGCACATCCCGTTCACGCCCCGGGCCAAGAAGGTGCTCGAGCTGTCCCTGCGGGAGGCCCTGCAACTCGGCCACAACTACATCGGCACCGAGCACATCCTGCTCGGACTGATCCGTGAGGGCGAAGGCGTCGCCGCGCAGGTACTGGTCAAGCTCGGCGCCGACCTCAACCGGGTCCGCCAGCAGGTCATCCAGCTCCTGTCCGGCTACCAGGGCAAGGGCGACCCCGCCACCGCCGGTGCCCCGGCCGAGGGCACCCCGTCGACTTCGCTGGTCCTCGACCAGTTCGGCCGTAACCTCACCGCGGCCGCTCGTGAGTCCAAGCTCGACCCGGTCATCGGGCGCGAGAAGGAGATCGAGCGCGTCATGCAGGTGCTGTCACGCCGGACGAAGAACAACCCGGTACTGATCGGCGAGCCCGGGGTCGGCAAGACCGCGGTCGTCGAGGGGCTGGCACAGGCGATCGTCAAGGGCGAGGTCCCCGAGACCCTGAAGGACAAGCAGCTGTACACCCTCGATCTCGGCGCGCTGGTCGCCGGGTCCCGCTACCGCGGTGACTTCGAGGAACGCCTCAAGAAGGTCCTCAAGGAGATCCGCACCCGCGGCGACATCATCCTGTTCATCGACGAGCTCCACACGCTCGTCGGCGCGGGCGCCGCCGAGGGCGCGATCGACGCCGCCTCCATCCTCAAGCCGATGCTGGCGCGCGGCGAGCTGCAGACGATCGGTGCCACCACCCTGGACGAGTACCGCAAGCACCTGGAGAAGGACGCCGCGCTCGAGCGCCGGTTCCAGCCCATCCAGGTCGCGGAGCCGTCGGTGGCACACACCATCGAGATCCTCAAGGGCCTACGCGACCGCTACGAGGCGCACCACCGGGTGTCGATCACCGACGGCGCGCTGGTCGCCGCGGCGTCGCTGGCCGACCGGTACATCTCCGACCGGTTCCTGCCGGACAAGGCGATCGACCTCATCGACGAGGCCGGGTCCCGGATGCGTATCCGCCGGATGACCGCTCCGCCGGACCTGCGCGAGTTCGACGAGCGCATCGCCAGCGTCCGCCGGGACAAGGAGTCCGCGATCGACGCGCAGGATTTCGAGAAGGCCGCGTCGCTGCGTGACAAGGAGAAGACCCTCCTGGCTGAGAAGGCCAAGCGGGAGAAGGAATGGAAGGCCGGCGACATGGACGTCGTCGCCGAGGTCGGCGACGAGGAGATCGCGGAGGTGCTGGCGATCTGGACCGGCATCCCCGTCTTCAAGCTCACCGAGGAGGAGACCGCCCGTCTCCTGCGCATGGAAGACGAGCTGCACCGCCGTGTCATCGGCCAGGAGCAGGCCATCAAGGCTGTCTCCCAGGCGATCCGGCGTACCCGCGCGGGCTTGAAGGACCCGAAGCGTCCCGGTGGCTCGTTCATCTTCGCCGGCCCGTCCGGTGTCGGTAAGACCGAGCTGTCCAAGACGCTGGCGGAGTTCTTGTTCGGTGACGAGGATTCGCTGATCCAGCTCGACATGTCCGAGTACATGGAGAAGCACACGGTCTCGCGACTGGTGGGTTCTCCGCCCGGTTATGTCGGGTATGAGGAGGGCGGCCAGCTCACCGAGCGGGTGCGCCGCAAGCCATTCTCGGTCGTCTTGTTCGACGAGGTCGAGAAAGCCCACCCGGATGTGTTCAACACTCTTCTGCAGATCCTGGAGGATGGTCGGCTGACCGACTCCCAGGGCCGGCTGGTGGACTTCAAGAACACCGTTCTGATCATGACGTCGAACCTGGGCACCCGGGACATCTCCAAGGGCCCCGGCATCGGGTTCGCGACCGGGCAGGGCGCCATCGATTACGAGCGGATGAAGGCGAAGGTCCAGGACGAGCTCAAGCAGCACTTCCGGCCTGAGTTCCTGAACCGGATCGACGACATCATCGTCTTCCACCAGCTGTCCGAGCAAGAGATCATCCAGATCGTGGACCTCATGCTGGCCCGGGTGGACGTCCAGCTGAAGAACAAGGACATGGCGCTGGAGCTGACCCCCGCCGCCAAGGCGCTGCTCGCCAAGAAGGGCTATGACCCGGTGCTGGGCGCCCGGCCGCTGCGCCGGACGATCCAGCGGGAGATCGAGGACGTCCTGTCCGAGAGGATCCTGTACGGGACGCTGCGTCCCGGCGAGATCGTCGTCGGCGATGTCGAGGGCGAAGGCGAGGCCGCCACGTTCACCTTCCGAGGTGAACCAAAGCCGAACCAGGTGCCTGACGCGCTGCCGATCGATCTGGCCAAGTCCAGCGAGTAGGAGTCGTCTTACGGGTAGGACCCTGGATCAGGAAGGGGCGGTTCCGCGGCAGCGGAGCCGCCCCTTCGCCATGTTCGCCATACCGGCTGTGCGGCATCCCACAAACCGCCCCGAACCCTTCACGGGCTGTCCGATACCCGTCGGTGTGGCCGGCGGAACTCGTCCATGTCCTCCGGATAGCGTTGACACCATGGCATAGCAGACAGCAACAGCAGTCAACGGTAACGGTGATGGTGACAAAAAGCGAGGAGGGTAGTTGGCCCCGCGCGCGGGAACTCCCGTTGAACACATCCATCTGACGTTCGGCCCGGACCCGGCGAGATCAATGGCCGTGTCATGGACGACACCGATCATGGTCCGCCACCCGCGGGTACGCTTCGGCAGCCCTCCGGGCGGTCTCGATCGCGAGGTCCCCGCTGTCACCCGGGTGTACACCGATGGCGTCACCGGCATGGACGTGATCAATCATCACGCCTTGCTCGGGAACCTCGAGCCGGATGCCATGTACGTGTACGAGGTACTGCATGACCGGATCGCCCGCGTCGAGGGTGGGACGCTGCGGACGGCACCCGACGGCCGGGCGCGCTTCACGTTTACCTGCTTTGGTGATCAAGGAACGTCCGCTGCCTACGACCCGTTCGGCACCCCGGCGTCCGAGCACGTCGTGACCGGCATCGAACGCATCAACCCGCTGTTCACCCTGATCGTCGGCGATCTGTCGTACGCCAATCAGCGCAGCAACCCACTCCGGGCATGGTCTGACTGGTTCAACATGATCAGCATATCCGCTCGGCACCGCCCGTGGATGCCCGCCGCTGGCAACCACGAGGTCGAACGCGGTAACGGAGCGCATGGGCTGAGCGCTTACCAAAGCCGCTTTCTCCTGCCCGACAGCACTGATCCCGCTGATGACCTCGACGCCGTTGGCGAAATCACTGACCGCGCGAATCCGGCTGTCGCCGGCCTGTGGTATGCCTTCACCGTTTCGGGCGTGCGTTTTGTCGTCCTGCAGAATGACGACATCTGCTATCAGGACGCTGGCATGATGTACATTCGCGGTTACAGTGGCGGCCGGCAACGGGCCTGGCTCGCGAAAACCCTGCGCCAGGCCCGCGCTGATCCGAGCATTAACTGGATCATTGTCTGTATGCACCAGACCGCCGTGTCAAGCGCCGCACAGCACAACGGCGCCGACCTCGGAATCCGTCAGGAATGGCTGCCGTTGTTCGATGCCTTCGAGGTGGACCTTGTCCTGTGTGGGCACGAGCATCATTACGAACGGACATATCCACTACGTGGGGTAGTCGATGGCTCAGAGGTGCTCACGCCGCGGCCGGCGTCATACGAGACAGATGTGATCGACACCTCAGCCGGAACCGTCCACATGGTCCTTGGAACGGGCGGCTCCTCAGCGCCGTCAGCCGGCAAGCTGTTCGATCCGCCCGAAGGCCGAGTGATCGTTGGCGGAGAGCCGCGGAAATCCGACCCGACGCGGCTTCGCGCGATTCACGCCCGCGAACCAGCGCCCTGGCTGGCGCTGCGCGCGCCGGAGCATCCGTACGCATTCGCCGGCTTCGACGTGGATCCGGGCGAACCTGGCGGCGCAACCCGCATCCGAGTGACCGTCTACGACAGCTCCGCCCCCTCGCCCGTCCCCTTCGACGCTTTCACGCTGGTCAGAACCTGTGCTACCGCCACCGACCGGACCGGCGACCAGGCTGGCACCCACGGCGACGAGACCGTCCCCACCCGGACCCGCTGACCGCTGACCGCTGACCGCTGGCCGCTGGCCGCTGGCCGCTTGCCACCGAGCCAAAGCCGAGAGCTTGCACCGATGGTACGAAATTCGTTACCTTCTGTTCGCGTCCCGGTGGGAACACGGTGGACCCGCGCGTTCCCCCGTACCTCGCGGGTTGATCGCCACCGGGGCGCGCACCGAACGGGAACGCCTGGTGATTACGCGCGGACGTCATATATCAACAGGCCCGTGAACCGATAAGAGTGCCCGCGACAGAAGCGTGGATCAAGGAACGGGGCTGGCGTGCGTGCCCCAGCCCCGCGATGCGGCGTTCCCTGTTGCCGGAGCCTCCAAGAGCGCCGCCGAAACCGGGGCCGCGACAGCTGTGTACCGTTCACCTGTGCGTAGAGCGACGAGGGTGCTGCGGATATTTCTCAGTCATACCTCCGAGCTGCGGCGGTTTCCCACCGGTGCGGCCGGTTCGTTCGTCCATGCCGCCGAGCGGGCGGTCAGTCGCGCCGGGCATGTCATCGTCGACATGGCCTATTTCACCGCGCGGGACGGTAAAACGGCCAGCTACTGCGAGGAGGCGGTTGCCACCGCCGATGTCTATGTCGGTCTTTTCGGCTTCCGTTACGGGTCACCCGTCCAAGACTCACCCGATATCTCCTACACCGAGCTGGAGTTCCGGACGGCCGCTGAGCTCGGCATGCCCCGGCTGGCGTTCCTGCTTGACGAGAAGGCGAGCATCCAGGCGGAAGCCGTCATCGACCTCGACCACGGACCACGCCAAGCCGTGTTCCGGCAGGAGGTGGTGAACTCCGGAGTGACCGCGCACTACTTCACCACCCCGGACGGTCTCGAGCGAGCGCTCTACCAGGCTCTGGTCGAACTTGCCCCGAGCGGCGCGGACATCGGGGCCAGCGGGGCAACGCGCTCCGGACCGGTGAACATGGCTCCAGAGCTGACCCGGGTCCCTATTCCGCGGCCCGAGCTGTCCCGGCCGCTGGTAGATCTGCTGTGTGCGCACGACGGCAGGCCGGTGGCAATGACCACGGCGCTGCACGGTGCCGGCGGGCTGGGCAAAACGACCCTTGCCCAGGCTCTGTGTGCCGATCCCGAGGTGCTGGAGTGGTTCTCCGGCGGCATCCTGTGGACGACGCTCGGCGAGCAGATCTCCGGCCCGGATCTCGCTGGACGTGTCAATCAGCTCGCCGAGGTGCTCGACGGGCGGCGTCCGACGTTCGTCGACCCGCTCCAGGCCGGGCGCCATCTCGGCCGCCTCCTTGACCGTCCGGGCCAGGACGCGACGGGTGGAACCGGCCGCCGGCTGCTGGTCGTGGACGACGCGTGGCGAACCGACCAAATCGAGCCGTTTCTCATCGGCGGGCACGGCTGTATACGGTTGATGACAACCCGCATTCCCAGTATCATCCCGGCCGACGCACGAGCGGTCGCGGTCAACGAAATGCCACCTGACCAGGCATTCGACCTGTTGACGACAGGCCTGTCACGGGACGCCCTGACAGGCGCGGACCTGACGGGCCTGCTGTCGATGACGGGCGGCTGGCCAGTGCTGATCTCTTTGGTCAACGGCCAGCTCCGGGCCCGGATGAATGCCGGCACGACGCTCGCCGAAGCCGTCGCCTGGGTGGAACGCGCTTCGGAGCACCGCCCCGGACTACTACGCCCCGGACTACTGCGCCCCGGACCGTCACAAGCCGGACCGTCACGAGCCGCTCCACCGCTATCCGCTCCAGCGCTATCCGCTCCACCGCCGTCCGGTCCACCGCCATCCGGTCCGTCATGGCCCGCAACACCGTCCAACACCCTTCCGTCCCCACTTACGGACGGCGAATCGCGCTCCGATGCGGTCAGCTCAGCGGTCGCGGCCAGCCTGACCTTGATCGGTGACGATCGCCTGCCGCTCGTCACGGCGCTTGCGGTGTTCAGTGAGGATGTGACGATCCCGTATGTCACGCTTGAACGTTTCTGGGCCCAGCTGGACCAGTTGAGTCCGCAGGACAGCAGCCGTCTGTGCGGCGACCTGTTACGCCTCGCCCTCGCGACCGCGGCCGGCGCGACCGAACCAGGGCTGCGGCTGCATGACGACATCCGCCGCGCGTTGCGCCACGAATACGCCGCCGACCGGCCTGGCGGTGACGCTGATCGGTTACCGTCGCTGCACCGCGCGCTGATAGACGCGCACCGTATCGGCCTCCCAACCGAACCGGATGGGCATACCGCCTGGTGGGCGCTTTCGCCCGACGAGCCCTACCTGTGGAACCACCTCGCCGGACACCTGCGCCTAGCCAGCATAGCTGGCATGGCCGACATGATCGACAACACAGCGGCCGATACCGCCGATACCGCCGACGACACGACCGCCGATACCGCCGAGAGCACCACTGACGACACGGCACGTGACCCGGCAGGGATCGAGCTGGACGCACTGGTCATTGACTTACGCTGGGTAACAGCTCGCCTGCGGCTGCACGGAGTCGCCGCGATCAACGCGGACCTGGCGCTGGCCCGGGACCCGCGTGCGCCCCTGCTGCGGACCCGCATCGAACAGAACGCCTACCTGCTGACTCCGACCGACCCCGCGCACGCGCAGGCGGCCACCCTCGTCAGCCGGTTATGGGATGATCCGGACTTCGGCGCGGCAGCCCGGACCTTCAGCGCGGCCCAGCCAGCCGGGCGCATCACCCCCGCCTGGCCGATGCCCGATCTCCCAGACCCCGCCCTGCTGCGTGTCCTCACCGGCAACCCACGCGTTGTCGTTGGTATCGCGGCCAGTCCGGATGGTCGATGGGTCGCGGCGGCGGGTTCGGACACATCCGTTCGGGTCAGCGAGACCAGCGGCGGCCAGCAAAGCATGGTTTTTCCTCCGGCGAAGAGCGGGTTGATCCTCTCCGTCCGGTTTACTCCTGATTCGAAGTATCTCCTCCTCACGACAAGCGAAGGTTTCCTGCTGCGGCTGGACGTGGCGGCCGGCGACCTCACCGTGACCCGTCCCTTCGCGGGCGGCCGCTCACCGCTGCTTGATCCGACCGGCCGCTGGTATGCCTGCACCGATCAGGACTCGCTTCGGGTGATCGATGTCGACACCGGCCAGGAGCGCCGGGTCATCCGTGGCATCATGAGCGCGAAGCCGCTGGCATTCAGCCCGGATGGGAACCATATCGTCTGCGCCGGCGGCAAGATCGACGTCTTCTATTTCGTGAATCTCGCGACCAATATAAGCCAGGCACGTCAGGTACGGCTGAGCCCGCGCCATTGTGTGGCGCTGACCGCGGACGGCTCACGGCTCGTCGTCGGCGAGGAAAGCGGACGGATAGAGATCACAAAATGGTCCACCGGCACGGTGACCCACTCGTTTTCCGGCCACACCGGAAAAGTGACTGCACTGGCCGTACATCCCAGCCTCGACCGGCTGGTCTCGGGCGGCCACGACGGAACGGTCCGGGTCTGGGACCTCACCGACGACGACCGGCGGGCGGTCCTGCACGGACACTCCGGTCCGGTCACCGCAGTCGCCCTCAACGAGGACGGAACCATCATCTCAGCAGGCGAGGACACGACCGTCCGGTTGTGGGACGCCTCCCGCGCCTGGCCGGGGGCCGGACGAAGCTTCCGCCCGGTCGAGCGGCCGGTCTTCGCGGGCAGTACCGCCGCGGTGCTGACGCACCCGAACGACGGCTGGTTCGCCGCGGCGGAACATGACGGCGTCCATCTGGTGGACTCCTCCAGCAGGCTCGAGCTGCGGGTCCTGCCCGGCGCCGGAATCACCTCGCTCGCGGTCAGCCGGGACGGCGAAATCCTCGCCCTCGCCGGGGAGGACCACTACGTCCGTCTCTACGAGACCGGCTCAGGCCAGCCGCTTGCCCGCATGCCGTCCGTCCAGCCGCCCGCCCAAGTAGTGATCAGTCCACAGGATCAGTACATAGCCTTCGCCGGACGGCTCGGCCGATGGATCCACGTCAGCCGCCTGACCGCGGTTGCCGACACCACGAGGCGACTGCGGATCCGGCGGGGCACGACCACGTCCCTGCACTGCGAACAGTACGTCCGCGCGATCGACATCACCGCTGACGAGAGGACCCTGGTTTCCGTCGACGGCACCGGCACCTTCCGGCGCTGGAGCCTCCCGACCGGAAGACCACTGGATACCACCCAGTGGGAGGGATTCACGGTGGCGGTGATGAAGCTGGCGCCGAGCGGTCACGATGTCGTGTGCGGGGCCATCGACGGCAACATCCACGTTTTCGATCATCGGACCGGTTCCGCGGCCAGAACCGTCACCGGCCACGCGGGCCGAGTGACCGACCTCGCTTTCACCCGCGATGGCAGATATCTCGCAACCACCGGTGACGACCAGTCGGTCCGGGTATGGCATACCGGTTCGTTCGAGTGCATCGCCGCGTTGACAGTGGACGGACCGCTGCGTTCGGTCGCCTGGTACTCGACCGACGACCGGCTTGTCGTCGGCGGCGACGGAGGCCTGTATGTGTTCGACCTCGTCCACCCCGATCGAGGCTGATCAATACCGATCGGGATTGATCAGGACCGGGCCGCCAGATCTGACCGGCCTTCGACGCCAACCCCGCGGCGCGCTCGAGCGTCAGAGGATACAAGGGGTTCCCGGCTCTGGACGGAGGGTCGGGAACCCCTCTCCACGGCCCCGGGCCCACCGGGCATGCCAAAGATCAATAATCCCTGAGAGCGCCCGAGGATAGGGCGTTCGATCAGCGAGCGGCTCATCCGCGCCCGGTCCGGCAAGGCGGCGGAGGAAGGCGCCCTGGTGGTGGGCGCCGACTGAGGACAACGCGGCCGGGCGGGACGCGGGGAGCCGCGAGCCGGACAGTCCTGTCCTCGGGCGCTCTAAGCCGGGGCCTTCGCTCGGCACACCGGGAATTGCGTGCGCGGGATTCCGCCGCGACCACGCGCATGATATTCGCGCCACCGCTACGCGGACGCCGCTTGCGCGAAGATCCTGCGCGAAGCTGAGCAGCCGGATTTTCCCAGCCCTTGAAAACCATTCCAGATCACCAGCCGTGCCCAGCCTTCGGGACCGTCCCGAATGATCGGGCCAAAATGATCGGGCCAAACAGCCGGCCGGGACGGATTCCCAGCGTGCCGGAGCAGCCCGTGAACGCGACCAGCACCTCGGCCACCAGCCCGGCCAGCAGCCCGGCCACCGCCTGAACGGACGTTGCGGCAACGAGGTTGAACAACCACAACCATCGACCTGTTGAACCTCAACAGCCGGTCGACCGTTGGGTTTCTTGCACACTTCGGGATATAACAACACCGCGGACGCAATCTTGCACTACTTGTTCCGCCCCCGAGCCTGACGTACGCTGCACCAGCGGCAGTCGTCGGCCTGGTTTTGCTGTTTATCTTGGAATGTCCCGGGTACCAACCTGTGATCACGATGAAGCCTACGACTACGGCTGCAAGGCCAACGACTATTTCCTGACTGGCCATTTTGAGGAGGCCGGGCGTGAGAGAACCCAGCAGTCTGCTCGGGCGGTCACGGGCTTCTCGGGAACTTGGAGCCCGCCGTTCTCGCCGTGGCACGGCGGCCACCGCCGCCAGCGCCGGTTTTGTTCACAACGGAATCACACTGACCGCTGACGCCCCACCATGGACGCTCCAGCACCTGTGGGCGTCCGATGGGCTTGACGCCGCGCTGGAAGAGGTGACCAGCCGCGTCCAACGGCCCGCCGTCCTCACCTTCACCAGCGCGACGCTCGGCGCGGTCGTCCACTCCTGGCTCGTCGCGCCTCCCGTCCGATCCGTGGCGGTACTCAACGGCAGGCACATCAACGAGGCGCTCGTCGCCGGCTTCACCGAGCGCGTCGACGCGTTGCGGCGGATGGACGACGTCCTCGGCGGGGAAGACGTACATGGGCTTGCGGTATCCGAGCTACGGGTGATCGTCCGGCTGCTGCGCACCGGCGCGTACAGCCAGGACCAACGCGCGCGGCTGTATGCCGTCGCGGCGGAACTCGCCCGGCTGGCGGGCTGGGCCGCGTTCGACAGCGGCCGCCACCAGATCGCCCAGCAGTTCTGGCTGGTAGCGCTGCGTACTGCCCACGAGGCCGGTGATCGGGCCATCGGCGCCAACATCCTGCGCTGCATGGCCGAGCAGGCGGTGCGCTACGGCGAACCCGCCGACGCGGTCATCCTGCTGCGCGCGGCCCGCGCGGGTGCCGCGAACGTCCTCACAGCGACTGAGAAGGCGGTACTCGCCGGCTCCCTGGCCATCGCGCACGCTCAGGCCGGCGACATCCAGGCTGTGCGGACCGAGATCGCCGAGGCGTTCACCCAGATCGAGCGGGCCGACCCCACCCAGGACCCGGACTATGTGTACTGGTGCTCCCGGTCGACCATCGAGTACTACGCCGGCAAGGCTCTGTTGTGCCTCGGTGATGCCGCCAGCGCCATCGGGCATCTGAGCCGGTCCGTCGACGAGCTCAACGCCTGTGAATACCCGCGGGAGCTGGTTCACCACCGGGTCTGGCTAGGCGTGGCCCAGGTCGACGCGGGCGAGGTCGAGCAGGCTGTCGACCTCGGCTACCAGGCGATCGACCTGGCCGGTTGCGTCGCGTCGGAGAACGCGAGGGTTGATGTGCTGACCCTGTGCAGCGCGATCGAGATCGCCGGGCATCCCCGGGCCGCCGCCCTTGCCGAGCACGCCCGCAGCGCCCTGCGGTGCGCCGACCGGGCACCAGTCCGGGCCTGACCGGTGCCTGGCCACCCATCGGACCACGGACCGTCTCCGTCCCCGCGGGTTCGTCCTGGCATCGATGGCGCGGCTGCCTGACACTGGTCTGACCCGTTTCGGACACTGCTCGTCAGCGCTGGTCAAGTCGTGTCGGTCCCTTGTGTCGATGTCGCGACACATCCATCGGCTGATCTGCCTTGATGCCATTGAGTGGGTACGGGGGACGCCAGCGCGGACGTCCGCTAGCGTGATCGGAATACCCGCACGTGGGGGACGGAGGCCATGGACAGTTCGGTGGTACCCATCACATTGATCGTGGTGCTGCTGATCGGCGCGATTCTCTTCGTCGTCGTCTCCAGCCGCGCCTCAGGATTCGGCCCAGGGCCGGCGCATCCGCCACGCTCGGCGGCGCCCACCGGGAGCCCACGGCCCAGACAACGCCGACGTCGGCGGCAGGGGGTCCTCGCGACATTGCGGGGCTCCCTGAGAAACCCGGCCGCTGCCACCCGCGCCGCTGGAGCGGGCGTACCGGGTAGACCGGCCAGCGCGGGTCCGGCCAGCGCGGGTGGACCGGCTGGACCGGGTGGACCGGCGGCTTCCGCCGGCCCCGGCAGCCTGGGCCAGCCTGCCTTTTCAGGGACCGCAGGGGCCCCCACCACGCCAATACCACCGCCATCCGGTGAACCACCGACGACCGCCTACGTCACGCTGTCCGACCTGTCCGACGACAGGCAGCCGGACGTCTGGTCGACCCAGCCGGCCCACGACTCCGCGCATCGGGATTTCGAAGCCACGGCGACCGCGGTCACCACAGCCGCACCGGTCAACGCGGCGGCATCCGCCACCGGACAGCCCCGTCAACAGGACACGACCGGGTGGACACCGCCACCCGTCGACCCGCCCCCGGCCGCGACAACAGGCATTGACGTGCCTCACGCCGCCGGCCACCGTGCTGACGGGCCGTACCCTGGCAACGTGGAACGAGGCATGCCCGGCGGCCAGGATGGCTTTGGTACCGACGAAACGGCGATCACTCGAATGAGCGCCGACTATTCGGACCACGGCAATGCCGGCGCCGGTGCGGTTGGCGGCCCGCGGGAGGACCCCGCCGCGACGCTGCCACCGGAGCAGACGATTCCCCCGGTATCCCCGCTGGTCGCGAACGAGCCCGATGTCTCCACCTCGCCAGCGCTGCGGCTGGCCGCCGCTGGGCGGACCCGACGAGGCAAGCGCGGCGGTCCCAACGAGGATGCCTTCGTCGTCCTCGACGGCCTGCTGGCGGTCGCCGACGGGGTCGGTGGCGAAGCGGCCGGCCAGATCGCCTCCACCCTTGCGGTGACCACCGTGGCGAGCTTCCGCCCGCAGTACGCGGCCGACCCCCGCGACGGCCTGCGGGGAGCGCTCGACCGGGCCAACCGGACGGTCCGGGAGAAGCCGCTGCAGGAGCCGTCCTGGCACGGCATGGCCTGCACCCTCGACGTCGTCGTTCTCGGCCGGCAGCATGACACGGGTGAGACCCTGTTCGTCGCGCATGTCGGGGACAGCACCGTGTGGCTGCAGCCCGGGCGTGGCCGGCCTCGCCGGCTCACCACCCCGCACGCCATCAAGAACGGGCCGCTGCTGAACGCGATCGGCCTCAACGAACAGGTGGAGCTGGACCTGCTGGAGGAGCCGGTCCAGGCCGGTGACCGGGTCGTCCTCGCCAGCGACGGCATCACCAAGGTCATGACACCCGAACAGCTGGACGGTCTGCTGATGGAACTCGGCACCATGAGCCCCGAACAGGCCGCCGACGCGCTTGTGGACGCCGCTATGATCGCTGGAGCCCGCGACGACACCACTATCGTCGTCGGTGACCTGGTCACCGACGACGCAGCCGCCCGGTAGCCAGCGGGCTGCCGTCGCGCGAGCCGCGCCCTCCGGCGAAGATCACTGGACCTCCCGGAGAACCGCGACCGCGGTATCCCTTGCGGCCAGCCGTACCGATTGCGGGTCCGTGGTGGCAGCGCTCACACACACCGCGATAGCAACTGTTGGATTATTGGCCGGGGCGAAACCGACCGCCCAGCCGGCTTTGTCGCCATCGACAAAGCCGGCGCTGGTCGAGCTCGTCATCAGCGCAAAGCCCGGGTTTCCCTCCGCCGTTGCTTTGCGTATTTCCTGCGCTGCCTCAACAGCCAGCCTCACGTCACCGATCCCGATCGCGCACCTGTTCGCTGGAGCTTCGACGAGAAGATGCGGACAGGGCGGAGGATTACCGTTGCTCCCGGCCGCCAATGCGGACGCCACCACCGCCAGCTGAAAGGGCGTGACCCGGATCGGGGCATCAGCAGCCACCGCTGACGTGGCCCCGCAGCTCTTCCCCAGCAGTATCGACGACGCCGCGACCTGGACGCCGTTCACCGAATGAGGCATACCGTCGAATCCCAGACCGCACGCGATCTTCTGCACCCTGTCGAGCGAGCTGCCCTGGATCAGCTGCTGTTGGAGGAACGCCGCGGTTCCCGGGCAGAGGTACCGAATCATATCCGGAAACTTCCCGCACTTTTCTTCCCCGGAACTGGGGTTGACAAGCCGGGAGAGTGCGTCCTTGTCCATCGCGACCGCGCTGAGCACCGCGGTGAGCTCACCGGGATCAACAGCCAGGCCCACGGCGAGATTGTTGTTGCCAGCCGCCTGGCCATGGGTGGCGACCGCCCGTACCCCGCCGTCCTTGGGATCGATTATAACAATCGCCCCGGCGGGCTTGCTACTGACACCCCCGATGCCCTCGACGCTGGCGCCGTCCAAAGCGCTGACAGCCCTGTCCTGCCACTTCCTGGAAACCGTCAGCATAATCTTATCCGGCGCTGGCCGTGCGCTCGCCGCATGCAGCGCGGCCTCGGCGAAGACCGCGGGGACGTCAGGCGCCTGCCACACTCCGCCGCTGTTGACAACATTCTTGAAATCGCCGTCCGCCCCAACGACAGAAATACCAACGGGACTTTTTTCTTGGCCAGCTATCACAATCATGAGAACAACGAGAATGAGGAAAATGAGAAAAATAATAGGAACGAAGACACGTGGGTCCCCGAGATTTATCCTCCCAGGTCGGCCGCTTTGCTCCACGCCGCTGGCGGGGGAAGTGCCAGTCCCGGCAGCCGGAGTCCATTCGGGACGGTGGGACTGCTGCCCTGGGGGAAGTGCCTGCGGAACGTAGGTTGAGGGCGACGACGACCAGGTTGGCTGCCGGTTGTTCTGGGACCGCCGGTAATCGGCATCGGCCTGCGGTGCTGGTCCGAGAGGAGTCAGATCAGCACCCGTGGGCCGGGAAATGGTCGGCTGAGTGGCGATCGGGCTTTCATCAGGATCCCGAGGACGATATGAGCCCACCGTCGGCGGAGGCTCCGTTGGGGGGACTGTAGCCGTGGCACGATCGCGCTCGAATGCCCGGTGTGCCTGTCCGCGTAGCTTCTCAAGCTCTCGTCGGATCTCCGGACCGATCGGCTCACCGGCCAGCGAGTAAATCCCCGCGACCAGGCGGTCGATGAATCCCCGGTCGTGCAGATCCACGACCGTGACATCAGAAATTACCCTTTGAACAATTTCCCGGCCGTATTGGACCCGCGCGGCGCATTCAGTTCGAAGCGCCTCCTCAAACTCATGGTTCTCGACGGTACGGTTCCGTCTCCGGACCTCGGCACGGAGGTCCTCGAGCGCCTGGGCGTCATCCGCGACAACGGAGGATATCGGGAGCGGACTATCGCGGAAGCGGCG
>NZ_CAKJTP010000067.1:21677-23247 GCF_917627335.1 Protofrankia sp. CiT1
AAAACATATCCAATGCAAGGTGGCGGTGTGCGGGCCGGTCAGCCCACCGCCGAGCCGGAACAGATCGACGAGCAGATCAATGATTTCGAAAGTGGATGGTGGATTCTGTACTGTGATCCGGGACGATTCGTCCCGCATGCCCGCCAGGAGCCGGCCCTCGCACAGAGCGCCCACCGCGTCGCGTGCTTCCCTGGCCGCTGTACGCTGCCGCGCAGCAAGCTGCCGCGCAAACTCCCCCTGCCGATCGCGAACCACCCCGCGAAGGCGTCCGAGCTCCTCCCCGGGTGCATTGGCATAGCTCGGGTCAGCCTCTTCCATCGCATCACGCACGGCGCCGAGGAGTAGATTCATGGTGTCCGAACTTTCATCGGCGATCGCCGTGAAAGCCTTGTCGACCACCCTGAGGACGGGGTTCGATATCGTCCGACCAATCTGGTCCGGACGGCGTCGGGGCTCGAATTTGGACCGATCGAATTTTTCGGTGGGGGCTAGCCTGACCTGACTGGCATAACGCAGCGCCAGTACATCGCGTTCGCGTAGCCAGGCCAGATCGCGGATCACATCGACAAGAACGTTGACGATCGCTGTTTCGGTGGCCGCGGTGTTCAGGAGTCGGACTCCCCAGCCGCATACCTCGATAAGGTGTTTTCGTACAGGCCCACGATCAGCCGATCCGAACTGAGGCTCTGGAGGTGCCAAGGCTGGCAGCGGCGGGGCCTCGACCTCGGCCTTGGGGCTCACCGAAAATTCCAGGGTCGGTTCGACGTCGCAGGGCGGCGGGGTGGGCGGTGGCGCCGGGATGGGGTTTCCATCACCTTTGTCAAGAAATTGACGCAGTCTGCCGTTGCGGATCAGCCTGCCGCACGATCCGAAAGAATCGTGCGGATCAAAAGAAGATCCACTTATCGCCTTGTTGAACGCGTGGCGGTCCAGCCGGCGAGTGGCTGCCACAAGAAGATCAGCGGCATCGAGATACTCCGGCTTCGGCGGCTGTTTCCGCGCGCCCAGGATAGCCAGGTCACCGCCTGTGCCACCTTCCCAGGTGAAATCCTGAGTCGCGAATATCACTCTCGGTGCCGTAGCGGCCGGTATACCGCCCTTCTGCGAGGTCGAAAAAGAAAAATATTCGAGGATCTTACCGCACCAGTCGTTGTCCAAAACTCCCAGCACATGTCCCAGCAGCTCGACCGCCATTACCGGCCCGACGTCCGGCACAAGCAGGTGATACCCGTATGGATCATTTCCAGCATTTTCCAGTAGATCGACGATAATCCGCGACAGGATGCCGTCGAATTCTTTATCGCCAGCCGCTGGAGCCGTGTGGGGGAATTCTGACGGCATTGGCACGGAGACACCGCGGTCGTCCGCGTGCCAATGCGGGTCTGGCTCGCGGTTCGGGTCGAAAAGCGTGTCCACAGCCCAACGCCAGTCGGCGAGTGCCAAGGCCACGCCAGCCGTGAGCTCCGCCGGTGAACCTATCAGAAGGAAGCTGGCGGTACCCTCCCGCCCCACGCTGCTCTTGGCAGTACGGTAACAGAGAATAGCCCGCCGCGCAGCGTTCGGATCCAGC
>NZ_CAKJTP010000068.1:0-22446 GCF_917627335.1 Protofrankia sp. CiT1
GGCCATAAGCATGCAGGCGGGTGGCGTCGCGTTCCATCTCCTCCCGGGTACCGGACGACACGGTGGCCCGTCCCTTGTGGTGCACGTCGAGCATCAGGGCCTTGGCCTTGTCCCGACTGAAACCGAACAGCTTCTGGAAGACGTAAGTCACATACGACATCAGGTTGACCGGATCATTCCAGACGATCGTGACCCAGGGCCGATCGTCCTCGGCGGTCTCGTCAACCTCTGAGATGTCCTCGGGTGCGACGGTAGCAAGTGGCACGACCCCTATTGTGACGCGCCGACGATCCGTCTTCCGCCCGACCTGTGCCACCCGCCGTTCCGCGGGTCACGGTGGATGCCCCACGAGAGCTCTCATGGCCGGCAAACCCGCACTCGCGATCGATCGCGCCACGCACCGAGAAAAACACGCGAGCTGTCGCCCATCCTGCGATCACGGCGGGGAAGCCTTGCTGGGAGCGTACCGCTCGGGCAGCAAATACACCCATACCGTGGCAATAGTTAACCAAAATAGTATGTTTAGTTGTATTGGGTCCCGATTTGCCTGCATCCTTGGTCACAGCTCGCCACGGCAGCCACAGAAAAGAAAAACCTGATTAACAGCGACCAGCAACAGGGGACGCGACATCGCGGGGCCAGGGCACGCGCCTCGCGCCATCGCTTCCCATCCATCGCCGCGCAATACACGGGTACCCCAGCTCGTCAGTCGCCACCCACCAGGGTGGCGCCCCCTACCGCCGCATGATGCACGCACCTCAATCCCGCTCCTTGATCTGTGCCCTGTTGCCGGGCGCTCCAAAGAACCTGGCCCGACCCCGCCCCATGCGCTTCCGCACTCGCCGAAAACGACGAGGCGCGACCCATCTCCACCCGGCGACCAGGCCTCGGCATGAAATGCCGCGAGCCTCGCACAACTTTTCTTCTGGATAAATCCGCGCATATTTCGGCAATTCCGTTTATCACGCCGCACCAGAAAGGAGAAGCTGCCGTGAACGCAGGAGTCAGCTGGGGCTGAGAGCCACCACAGGCCACGTCCACCCCGGGCCCGGGCGCATCCGGGCATATCGATGCCAACGACAGCGGCGTCAGCCCACCTGGGCCCGAGGGGTGGTACACAATCGGGGAGTAGTGAAGGATGTCCACAGTGTGAAACCCGGAAAATACCGGAAACGGCACCGCGCGGTGGCGCAGGGCCCCGGCGGCCCGGTCACAGCCCGACAGGCAGGACGGGAGCCCACATGGCCGTCGGCGCACGCTCACGGTTTCTGCCGTCCCAGTATCATCTGATCCTCATCCTAGTCACCGGCGCCGCGGCCGGTGTCACCGCAATCTCGCTGGCGCACCTGCTGACCGTGCCTGAACCCGTTGCGTGGTGGCGAATGGCCCTCGGGGTCGGCTGCCTCATGATCGGCCCGGTACCGCTGCTGCACGTCCGCTACGGGCATCACACCGGCGACCATGATCTCAGTGAGGCCGCTGTCGTGATCGGGCTGGCCCTGCTGCCCGCCCAGGACCTGATTGTGATCACCGCGGCCATCGTCCCGGCCGTGCACGCCGTCCTCGGCAGGCCGCCGGTGAAGGTGCTGTTCAACGGAGCCAGCGCCACGATCGGGGTGGCGGTGGCCGCGGGCGTCCTGTGGCTCCAGGGCGGGCATGCCGGACATCTCGGCGCGACGACCGTCGTGCTCGCCGCCGCGGCCGGCCTGGCCTTCTGCCTGTGGACCAGCCTGTCGGTCTCGCTGGTGATCTCCACGGCTCAGGGCATGCCCCTGCGCCGGACGCTTCGCGAGACCACGGGCATCAGCACGGTGATCGCCGCCGGTGGGATCGTGGTCGGCTGTGGGAGCGTCGCGCTCGCGTACACGAGCCCGGTCACCCTGGTCGTCCTCCCACCGGTACTGGCCAGCCTGGTCATGGTCTATCGGATGCACGTGAACTCGTCTCGGCAGCGGGACCGCTGGCGCCAGCTCAACGCCGCGGCCAAGGATCTCGCCGTACTCGACGGAGGGACCATCGAGACCGCGGCCAGCCGGATCGCCTACGAGATCTTCCAACCGGACGGTGTCGAGCTGACGGTCGACTCGACCGCGGTAGCGCCACCACCGCAACGGGCCGACCGGCACCGGCGGGTGGATGACGTGACGATCGCGCTGTCCGGACCCACCGGGCAGGTCGGCGTGCTGAGGCTGCGCTTTGGCGAGCCGACGATCTGGCAGGAGCACGAACAGGCCGTCCTCGCCGCGTTCGCGAACCTCGTCGCGCTGGCTGTCGCCAACGCCAGTACGTACGCCGAAGCCCACGAGCAGGCCTGCCATGACGCGCTCACCGGGCTCGGCAACCGGCGGATGCTGCAACGGCGCACCGCCGAAGCGATCGCGGGCACCACCGCGGCCGGCCCCCGGTTCGCTCTACTGCTGGTCGACCTCGATCGGTTCAGAGAGGTCAACGACACCCTCGGGCACGATGCCGGTGACCGTCTGCTGCGCGGTATCGCCGACCGGCTCCAGCGCGCCGTCCGCGCGGGCGATCTGGTGACGCGGGTGGGCGGCGACGAGTTCGCCGTGCTGCTGGCCGGCATCCGCGACGCCGAAGCCGCCGACACCGTCGCGGCCACCATCGCCAAGGCGCTGGCCCGTCCGGTCAGCTTCGAGGGAATGCTGCTCTCGGTGGAGGCGTCCGTCGGCGTCGCCTGCTTTCCCGAGGACGGCCGGACCGTCGACGAGCTCCTGCGCCGCGCGGATGTCGCGATGTACCAGGCGAAGCGAGCGCACAGCGGCTACCGCCGGTACCGGGCCGACGAGGACTCCTCCACGCTGGCGCACATGGAGCTGGTGGCGGACCTGCACGGCGCGCTCGCCGAAGGCGACATATCCCTGCACTACCAGCCACAGATCGACCTCGGCAGCGGCCGTATCGTCGCGGTCGAGGCCCTCGCGCGCTGGCGGCACCGGACCCGCGGCCTGCTCACTCCCGCGACCTTCATCGGCGCGGTGGAGCAGTCCGGGCTCATCGGCGACTTCACCCGCGCTGTGCTGGGGGAGGCGTTGTCCGCATGCGGACGGTGGCGCGCGGGCAGCGCCACCATCCGTCTTTCGGTAAACCTGTTCGCGCGTAACCTGCTGGAAGCGGATCTCGCCACCGAGATCGCGCAGCTTCTGCTCGCCAACAGCGTGCCGGCCTCAGCGCTCACGCTGGAAGTCACCGAGAGAGCGGTCGTCATGGATTCGGCGACAACCGCCCACTCCTTTGCCGCGCTCCGCGATCTCGGTGTGCGCCTCGCCGTGGACGACTTCGGCACCGGCTACAGCGCCCTCAACGTGCTGAGGCAGTTCGATCCGCACGAGGTGAAAATCGACCAGTCGTTCACCGGCAACCTCACCGACAACCCTGACAACGCCGCGATCGTGCGCGCGACCATCAATCTGGCCCACGACCTCGGGCTGCTGGTTGTCGCCGAGGGTGTCGAAGATCTCGACACGATGAACGCCCTGACCGTTCTCGGCTGTGATCTTGCTCAGGGGCGGTTCATCAGGCCGCCCTGCCCAGCCGAGGAAATCACGGCGCTGCTGCGGGACGCCGGCCGGCTGACCACCCCCCACTCGGCCGATGTGCTGCCGTTCCCCACCGCCTACCAGCGATCACGCCAGCAGCGCCGCGCCCGCTCCTACCAACCGAAGGACGCGCGATCGTAGCCCTTCCCCGGCCTCTCCCGGCCTCTCTCCCGGCCTCTCTCACGGCGCCTCTCACCGCACCTCTCACGGCCCCGGGAACAGCGGAGCGGGCTGGCCCGCCCCCGGACCACGAGCGCCTATCGGCCAAGGTCCCTACTCTGGTCGGAATGGCCACGTCCACACCGCCGTCCATGCGCCCCACCGGGCAGACATCGACGGCTCTGCTGACCGACCACTACGAGTTGACGATGCTGCAGGCCGCGTTATGGTCTGGAGCGGCATCGCGCCGGGTGGTCTTCGAGGTGTTCACCCGGGCGCTGCCAGCCGGCCGCCGGTTCGGTGTGGTCGCCGGCACCGGACGTCTCCTGGAGGCCCTTGAGACGTTCCGCTTCGGCCCCGATGAGCTCACCTTCCTACGCCGCGCCGGGATCGTGGACGCAGCCACCACCGACTATCTGGCCGCGTACCGGTTCGGCGGGGACATCCACGGCCTCGCCGAGGGCGAGCCGTTCATGCCGAACACCCCGGTGCTGGTCGTAGAAGGAACCTTCGCTGAATGCGTCCTGCTGGAGACGCTGGTGCTGTCCGTGCTCAACCACGACAGCGCGATCGCCGGCGCGGGTGCGCGGATGGTCGCCGCGGCGGCGGGACGGCCCTGCATCGACATGGGTTCACGCCGTGCCCATGAGCAGGCCGCCGTTGCCGCGGCCAGGGCCGCCTACCTGGTCGGGTTCACCGCCACCTCGAACCTGGAAGCGGCCCGGCGGTGGGACATCCCGAGCAGCGGGACGGCCGCGCACGCGTTCACCCTCGTCCACCCGTCCGAGCAGGTGGCGTTCGCCGCCCAGATCGCCTCGCTCGGCATTGACACGACGCTGCTTGTCGACACCTACGACGTGCCGTCAGCGATCGCGACCGCGGTGGACACAGCCGGCCCGGGGCTCGGCGCGATCCGCCTGGACAGCGGCGATCTCGGCCCCGCGGCCTGGGCCGCCCGAGCGCAGCTGGACTCGCTCGGCGCGCAGAGCACCCGCATCATCGCGACCGGCGATCTGGACGAACACGTCATCTCCAGGCTTTCGCACGCGCCGGTCGACGGTTACGGCATCGGTACGAAGCTCGTCACCGGTTCGGGAGCGCCCACCGCCGGGTTCGTCTACAAAATCGTCGAGGTGGACGGGACCGGCGTCGCCAAGATGTCAGCTGGTAAGAGCACCAAGGGATGGCGCAAGCGGGTAAGCCGCCGCCACGACCGGAACGGGGTCGCGGTGGCGGATGTGATCACAATCGACACCACCGGGTCCGCCGGCCCCAACAGCGACGGATCGGCCAGGCTCGGCGCACCTGGGAGCGGCCCGCGCGAAACCGACCTGGACCGGGGACTGCTCCTACCGCTGGTGCGCGGCGGAACGGTCCTGGACACGGCACGGACCAACGCGAACGGGCTGCTGGCGGCGCGCGCGCACCACGAGGCGACCGTGGCGAGCCTGCCGGCGGACGCCCGCTCCATCGCCTTCGGCGGACCGTGCCTGCCGGTCATCACCGTCGGGACGCCCGTTGGGCGACGGTGATGACCGCGCGTCCGACCTGACCGGGCAAGCGGGAGCTGAGGCGGCAACCGGGCGGCCGGCGGGAGCACAGCCACCCGCGCGCGGCGCGGCGGAGGTGTTCCCCGGGCCAGCGATCGCGGTGAGTGTGGACGTCGTCCTGCTCACCCTGCGGGCCGGTCAGCTCTGTGTGCTGGTCACGCAGCGCGCGTCTCCGCCGTTCCAGGACGACTGGGCGTTGCCCGGTGGCCTCGTCCGGGTGGACGAGGACCTTGACGCCTCAGCCCGCCGCCAGCTCACCGAGGAAACCGGAGTCGCCGCTTCGGGCCATCTTGAGCAGCTACGGACCTACGGACGCCCGGACCGCGATCCCCGGGCCCGGGTCGTCAGTGTGGCCTACCTCGCGTTGCTGCCGAACCTGCCCCCTCCGCCGGGAGCCGATCGCGACGGGCCGCGAGCCCGCTGGTGGCCGGTGGAGGATCTGGGCTCAGCGGACGGCCCGACCCTCGCCTTCGACCATCCGGCGATCGTCGCTGACGGCATGGAGCGGGCCCGCAGCAAACTGGAGTACACCCCGCTCGCGGCGGCCTTCTGCGAGGAACCGTTCACCCTGGCTGACCTGCGTCGCGTCTATGAGGCGGCCTGGGGAGCCCCGCTGGATCCCCCCAACTTCCGCCGCAAGGTCCTGTCAACAACAGGCTTCGTGGTACCGGTGGGCGCCCGAGCCGCGCCACGTGGCGGGGGACGCCCCGCCGAGCTGTACCGGCGGGGCTCGGCCACCGCCCTGCATCCCCCGCTGCTGCGCCGGACCGTGTGACCAGGAGACCGGCAACAGCACCAGCTTCACAGCACCAGCTTCACAACGCCGGGCGCACAGCACCGGGCGCCTCGTCCGGTGACAACTCACATGAGATCGTTGTCAGCGTGGATCCCAGCAACGCCGGAATATTCCTCGTGCTCGTCGGCGGAGCACTGTGCGCGCTGCTGTTCTTCGCCGGCCGGGCTGGGCGGAGCCTCGCCGGCGAGCTCTGGAGCCGGTTGGGCCTCCTGCGCTGGATCTTCCTATTGATCATAGTGGTCATTCTTTTCGATCTCGCCGACGGCGCCGTGAACCGCTGAGCGGGTTCCCCCCGTCGCGACATGACTCGAACGTTCGTAAGCGGAACGTGCCATTATTCTTACGCACAGGCACGCCTTTCCTGTACCGAAAGCAACCGTTTTGTAGCTATGCGCCGACAGTCATCTAACTAGTTATACTTAACTCCCAGCAAGCCCAAAACAGGACGAAAGGATCGCGGGTGACTGGTCAACCATGGCTGTGGATGCCCCCGCACCAGGCATCGCGTCCCGTCGGCGTGGGGCTGCTCCTCCGTTCATACCGGCAGACCTACGGACTCACCCAGCAGCAGCTTGCCGAACGGCTCGGCTTCGACCAGTCCTATGTCTCGAAGGTCGAAAGCGGCCGGCGCGCCATCCACGACATCTCCACACTCCGCCACATCGCCCGCAGGCTCTCCCTGTCGCCCGAGGACGTGGGGCTGGCCGCGGGCTCCCTCGCCGACCTCCGCAGGGACAGCAGCACAACCGTGGACCCCCTCGCCGAGCGGGTCGCGGCGAGCCAGCGCACCTGGCGGCTGACACGCGACCACCTCAACCACCACCGGATCCGCCTGGCCCGTGCCGCCGCCCAACTCTATCCCGAGGCCTACCGGCTCGGTAACGGCCTGCTGACCGGGCCCGGCTGGATGTGGGACGCGCCCATCGACATCGCCGACGTCGGGCTGGAATGGTCGGATGCGACACACCCGCCCACCATCTCGGGCACGGGTACCGATACCGAACACGTCCGCCCGCTCACTGGCGACGGGTCCGCCTTCGGGACCTACGCCCGAGCCATGCGTGACCTCGACCGGCCCACTCTTTTCGAGAACCGCCTGAGCTTCCGGCTCCTGGAGGCCGTCCGCGCCGGGAGTAACGGCCACCCGAAGCTGTCCTTCGGGCACACCACCTACTTTGATGCCCTTGATGTGTGTGAGTCGGTGGCGCATGAGGCCGCCGCGGCAATGATCGACGGCGGCCTGTCCTGGCCGGCGCTGCCCTTCCGGCGCCGGATCGGGGACCCGTTCGATCTGGAACGGCGGGTCGCGTTACCCTCCATCAACACGCTGACCATCCGTTACGACAAAACCCGAGCCAGCTTCGTACTGCACCGGCGCAGTGCCGGTTCGGTCGCCACCGCCGGCGGTGTTTACCATATCCTGCCGGCCGGGGTGTTCCAGCCGTCAGGAATCTCCGCTTCCCACCACCGGACGGACTTCAACCTATGGCGCAACATCATGCGTGAGCTGAGCGAAGAGCTTCTCGGTAACGCCGAGCACGACGGCAGCAGCTCCTCGTTGATCGACTATGACGGCAGCGAGCCCTTCCGCTCGCTGGAACAGGCCCGCCGGTCCGGACGTGTCCGCGTGTGGTGTTTCGGCGTGGGCCTCGACGCGCTGACGCTCTTCGGCGAGATCCTGACTGTCGTGGTCATAGACGCTGATGTGTTCGACACGTTGTTCAGCGGGATGGTAGCGATGAACGCCGAAGGATCCGTGGTCACGACGGGACCGAACCAGCGGGCCTGCGACGGCATTCCGTTCACGGCGGCGACCGTCCGCCGGCTGATCGAGCAGGAACCACTCGCTCCCTCGGCCGCGGCCTGTCTGGATCTCGCATGGCGCCACCGCGGAACGCTGCTTCCGGGGCTGCGTATGCGGGCCACCCTCTGAGCGCGCCAGAGCCATGCGTGTTCTCGTGACCGGTGCGGCCGGTTTTGTGGGCGGAGTCGTCGCGGACACCCTCGCCGCGGCTGGCCATCAGGTCACCGCCCTCGTTCGCAACGAGCCGCCCCCGGCCCGGCTGACCCCGGGCATAGAGATCGTCAAAGCCGACCTGCTGGAGATCCACACACTCGCGGCGGCAGGCATCGACCGTGGGTTCGACGCGGTCTGTCACCTCGCCGCCCTGACCCGGGTGCGCGAGTCACAGAGCGACCCGCTGCGGTACTTCGCGGTGAACGTGACAGGCACCGTGAACCTGCTGAGCCTGCTCGAGCGCGGCACCCAGATCAGCGACATCGCGCCGATCGTCGTCCTGGGCTCAAGCTGCGCGGTCTACGGCACACCCGAGACCCAGCCCATCCCCGAGACCCAGCCGCCGGCACCGACAAACGCATACGGTGCCTCCAAAATTTCCGCCGAGCAGATCGTCACCCACCAGGCCGCGACCGGCCGGATCGGCGCGGTGGTGCTGCGCTCCTTCAACATCGCGGGCGCCGCGGGCGGGCACGCGGACAACGACCGGAGCCGGATCATTCCAGCGGCGCTGGCGGTGGCGGCGGGCACGTCCGATGTCTTCGGCGTCAACGGGGACGGCGCGGTGATCCGCGAGTACGTGCACGTCGCCGACATGGCCGATGCCTATCTTGCGGCCCTGGACGCCGTGCCGCCTGGCCACAGCGAAATCTTCAACGTCGGCACAGGCGCTGGCGTCAGCGTCGCGGAGGTACTCGCGGCGGTCGAACGCGTCACCGGCCGTACCGTACGGCAGGTGCGCCGGCCCCCCGCGGCCGAACCGCCCATGCTGGTTGCCGACAGTCGCCGCATCCGGGCGAAACTGACATGGCGCCCAACCCGCTCGACAATCGACCGGATCGTCGCCGACGCATGGGACCACACAGCCCCGCGCACATCCGTTCAGTGATCGGCCAGGGCGGCTACGCCCACCGGCCCTGGCGAGGCGGCGGAAACAGCTATGATGTGGACGACATCGGCGATATGGATGGATGCGTATGGATGCGTCATGAATCATGCCGCAATACCGATTCCCAGCCGGCCGGGCGTCGCCATCCGCCCTGCCGGCCGACGGAATCGTCGTAAGATTTACGATCATCTATCCAGCGGATAGTCGATGTCACCGCATAGCCAACCATCCATCACAAAAAACCCTCGGCGAAGTCAACGCAGCACGCATCGATGCCTGGCACTAATCTGACTTAACGCTGATCGGGACCGGTCAGCTGCGCCGGAACCGACGCGTGTCGGACAATCGGCTGCTGTCGCAGCCGCGGCGCATTCTGGGGGAGACACAGGGTGGACAGACAACCTGCGGGCGGGCAGCGCCCTCGGCCGACGTCTCGGGTGGTCGTCGACGTGGTACGCGCGGTGCGCGGCTGGGTTGTGGCAGTCGCGGGCGGTGTGCTTCTGTTCGGTTGCTACCTGGGTGTCTCCGCGGAGACCGACCCCGGGCGTCAGCTCCCCTACTTCGCCTCCGGTGGGCTCGGCGGGCTCGCGCTCGTCCTGCTCGGGTGCGCGCTGCTGGTAGCCGACCAGATCGACGCCGTCTCGAAGAACGATCGCCGGACAGACCATCAGGTGGACGAGCTGCACCGGCTTATCGTCACCGCGGCCAGCGCCGGCTTTGTCCCGCCCACCAGCGCTCCGGCGCCCCCCGCCAGCGGCACAGCCCCGGCCAGCTACGACGACGAAGGCCTCTTCGCGGTGCCCGCGGGGCGGACCTACCACCGTCGTACCTGCGAAATGATTGTCGGGAAACCCGCGCAGCCGGTGGATTCCGACCAGATCGCGACACGTGGCCTGACGGCCTGCACCATCTGTGAACCAAAGATCGTCACGTGAGACGGCCGGGCCAGCCCCCGCGGCCGCGGCGGGAGGATTGACGGTGACAAGCATCAACCTGGCATTTGCCGGAATTTCCATCGGGGCAATCGCCGCTCTTTCCGGTATCGGCCTGCTTGTCACCTATCGGACCAACGGTGTCCTCAACATCGCTCAAGGTGGTATCGCGGCGCTGGTCGCCTACGTCTTTCGCGAAATGGTCGTGGAATGGGAGCTGCCCATCTGGGCGTCGGCGCTGCTCTCGCTCGCGGTGATCTCTCCGGTGATCGGCCTGTTGCTCGAGCGCTTCGTCTTTCGCCCGCTCGCCCGCCGGCGTGCCTCCGCGGCCGAATCCCTGGTGGCGAGTTTGGGCGTGCTGGTCCTCACCGTCGGGATGACCGCCGGCATCTGGGGGCTGGGTTCCCGCCCAGACGCGCCAAGCCTGTTCCCGGCCCGCGCGATCCGGCTGCCGGGTAACAACCGGATTAGCGTGGACGCGCTCGCCGAGCTGGCCCTGGTCGTCACCGTGTGTGTTGTCCTCGGGGTCATCACGACCCGTACCCGGTTCGGCAGACAGGTCCGGGCCGTGGTGGACGACCGCCAGCTCGCCGAGCTTTCGGCGATTCCGGCCGACCGGGTCGCGGCCGCCGGATGGGCCGTCGGCACCACCCTCGCCGGGTTCACCGGCATCCTGCTGGCTCCGCGGCTACAGCTCACTCCGTACGGGCTCACGCTGCTGGTCCTGGAAACGTTCGCGGTGGTCGTCGCCGCCCGCCTGGCCAGCATGCCAGGTGCGGTCATAACCGCGCTGGCCATCGGCATCCTGCAAAGCGAGCTGAGCCAGTTCCAGGTGACCGGCAGATTCGCCGCGCTGTTTCTCGCCGTGCAGTCCAACCTGTTCGTGGCCGCGCTGCTCATTCTGCTGCTGGTGGTCCCCCGCTTGCGTGAGCTCGGCGGGGACGCCGGCTCCACCGGCCGCTTCTCCAGCCGCGGCGCGCCGCCGTCGGGCCCACCCGGCCCTGCCGATCAGCGCCGTGACGTGCTCGGGAAGCTGGGCGGCGCGGCGCTGCTCCTGGCTCCCCTCACCTTCGCTCCCCCGGACCTGCGTAACGCCTTCACCGTGCCGGCCCTTGCGCTGATCTTCCTGTCCTTGGTGATCGTCACCGGCTACAGCGGCCAGGTCTCCCTGGGCGTCGCCGGCTACGCCGGGCTCGGGGCGCTGCTGTCCGCCAAGCTGGCCGCCGGCGCGCTGTTCGGGCTGCCGGCCCTGCCCGGCCCGGCCGCCCTGCTGCTGGGCGCGCTGCTGGTCGCCCCGGTCGGTCTGCTCACCGGGTACCCCGCGATCCGGCGGCGGGGCCTCACCCTGGCGCTCACGACGTTCGCGGTCGGAGCGGTCGTGTCCCGCTTCGTGTTCCAGCAGCAGACGTTCGTCGCCAGGCTGCACGTCACGCCATTGTCCGTTGCCCACCGTACGTTATCCGACCGCTGGTTCTACGTCGTGGAGCTGCTCTGTCTCGGGCTCGGCCTGCTCGTGGTCCGCAACCTGCATGAGGGACGGCTGGGCAGGGCGCTGCTGGCAGTGCGTGACCACACCGAGGGCGCGGCCGCGGTCGGCGTCGACGTCCGCAACCTCAAGTTGCTGTCCTTCACCGTCTCCTCTGTCGTGGCCGGGCTCGGCGGCGCTCTGCTGATGCTCGGCTCATCCTCTTTCGATCCTGAAACGTTCTCCCCGCTCAACAGCCTGCTGTGGTTCACCGCGGTCGTCGTCTTCGGCGCGGACAGCGCCGCCGGTGCCGTCGTCGCGGCTGGCTTCATCGTCACCATCGACACGCTGGCCCCGGCCGGTTCATCCACCCTCGCGGTCGGCATCCTCGCGCTCACCCTGGGCTGGCTGCCGGGTGGGCTCGCCTCCGCCGTCCGGGGTGTCATCACGTTCCTGAGCGGCCGCCTCGCCGAAGATCTTCCCTATGCCGCCGGAACCCCGCTCACCCCAACCGGGCGTCAGCCGATCCTGTCAGTTCCACCGTCAGGTGTGCTGTCAGTCGTGCCGTCCAGCAAGGTGGCCACCGCCGCCGTGACGCCCGCGGGACACCGGTACCCGGCACCTCAGAACGCACCCGCGTTGTCCCCGTTCGGGCAGGCCCTCGTCGCCTGGGTGCGGGAGGGCACCCGCCTGGCAGCTGTGACCGGCGCGAGGAGGACGCGGTGAGCCGGGCTGAACTCAGCGGCCGCGGGCTCGTCCGCGGCTACGGCGGGCTCATCGCGGTCAACAAGGTCGACATCACCGTTGCGCCAGGCAAAGTCACCGGGCTGATCGGGCCGAACGGCGCCGGCAAGTCAACACTGTTCAGCCTGCTCACCGGCGTGGAAAAACCCGACAAAGGCACGGTCTCACTCGGCGGCCGAAACATCACCCGGATGCCCCCGGATGCCCGCGCCCGCCGCGGCCTGGTTCAGACCTTCCAGGTCCCGTCGCTGTTCTCCAGCATGACCGTCATGGACAACCTCCTGGTCGGCGCTGAGAACAGGCGCCGCGACTACGCGGGCGGGCTGTTCGGGCTGACGCCGCGCGGCGCCGCCAGAGCCCAGCGCATGGCAACCCGTACGCTGGACTCGCTCGGTCTCACGGGCATCGCCGACGTGACCGCGGGAACGCTGTCCACGGGCGCGCTGCGCCTGGTCGAGCTGGCGCGTGCGTTGTGCGCCCGTCCCGATGTCCTGCTGCTGGACGAGCCGGCGAGCGGCCTCGACGGGCAGGAAACCGAGCGGCTGTCCGCGCTGTTGCGCCGGGTCGCCGCCGAAGGGGTCGGCGTCCTGCTGGTCGACCACGATGTCGAGCTGGTCTTCTCCGTCACCGACCAGGTGTACGCGATGGTCGGCGGCAGCATCGTAGCCGAGGGCGCGCCAGCTGCCGTCCGTGACGACCCGACCGTCCGGTCCGTCTACCTTGCCCAGGGGCCGCTGGCATGAGTGCCGAACTGATACTCACGGGAGCACGGGCCGGCTACCGCACCATCGAGGTCCTGCACGGTCTCGACCTGACCGTTCCGGCCGGCAAGGTCACCGCGTTGCTCGGGGTCAACGGAGCCGGTAAGAGCAGCACGCTACGGGTGCTCGCCGGCCTGTTACCGCTTCGGTCAGGATCGCTGACCTGGCGCGGCAAGAAAATCACCAAGATGTCCGCGCTGGACCGCGCCCGAGCGGGCCTCATGCTTGTGCCGGATGAACGGGCGGTGTTCGCCAGCCTCACCGTCGAGGAGAATCTTCGGGTCATCGTGGAGGCAATGGGCCGCCGGGACATCTCACCCGCGCTGGCGGCCTTCCCTCGCCTCGGTGAGCCCAACCGGCTGAGCCAGCGGGCCGGGACGCTGTCCGGCGGGGAACGGCGCATGCTGGCGCTGGCCCGTGTCCTGCTGGCCCAGCCCAAGGTGCTGCTCGTCGACGAGCTGTCGCTCGGCCTGTCGCCGAAGGTGGCGAGCGAACTGTTCGCGTGGCTCTCGACGGTGGCCGTCGGTGGGACGACGGTCGTCCTCGCCGACCAGTACACCGAAGAAGCTCTGAACCTCGCCGACGTCGTCTATGTGCTGCACCGCGGCGAGTGTTCGTTCGTCGGCGATCCCGCCGAGCTGAAACCGAGCGTGTCCGCGGACCCAGTCTGACCCGGTCTGACCCGTTCCGGACCGGTTCGTAGCGGTCCGTAGTGGTCCGGTAACGGGTCAGACCGGGTCCCGATGGCTGCCCACCGATCGAGCCCGAGGGCGCGGACCTCCCCCGCCGCGCGAAAACAATCACCGCGCGGCCGTTGGCCCCCCAGCCGCGCGAACTACTCAGCGGGGTAGGGCAGGTTCGGGACGTCGAAACAATTAGTATCCAAACCTTTGCCCTGAGTCGCCCAAGCGCCCTTTCCGCCGTTCGCTGAGTCCTCCCACTTGGCGACCTCAATGCAATTGTGATCAGTAGCCGGCGGAGCCGGAATCTTGGTGAAATTGCGCGGGGCAAGCAAACCGTCACCGGTGTAGTCCTGCGGTCGGTTCATGAAGCTTTCGACACATCCGCGGGTGAGATTGACGCCGCAGGACCTCATCGCATCGGTGAGCCAGGCGGCGGACACATAGCCCTCAAACGTCCACATGTTCAGCTGGCCCTCGCGCGCGGGCTCGTACTTCGCCATCGCCTCGCGGAACTTCGCCACGGCCGGATAGCTCGTGTCGTTGTAGTTACGGGTCGAGCTGATCGCGTAGGTGGCGCTCCGGCAGCCTGGCGCGTCCGCAAAGGTCTTGCCGAAGGTGTCGGTCCACCCCTGGCTTGTGGTCACCTTCGCCTTGACCGTGAGCCCCTGCGCCTGCATGGACTTGCACAGGGACAGGTTACCGGTGTCCTCCATCGCGTCAAAGATCACATCAACCCCGCGTGACTTCATGTCCAGCACGGCGGCGTCGAAGTTCGGAAGCCCGAGGTTGATCTCTTTTTCGATGACCGTGTACCCTTCCTGGCGCAGGCCGTCAGCCACCGACTTCGCATAGCGCTGGGAAGGCGCGACGTTGTAGTACACGACGCCCGCGGTCTTGGTGTTCAGGTTCTCCTTGAGCCACCGGTAGTTCTCCGTGCCCGCATAGAGCGTGCCGCCATAGCCAGGCCGACCGCCGTCGCGCGGGTAATAACTGCCATAAAGAGAGTAAAGGTGCGGATACTGGTCGTAGGCATTACCGATCGGCTGGCCAGCGATGTCCGGTACGCCTTTGGAGTTGAGGTACGGCGCCCCGTCATAGTTGAACGCCGCCACCCCGGCCAACGCGAAGACCTTCTCATCGTCGACAAGCTTGCGGACGCACGCCGCGTTGTCCGGCCCGCTGCCATGGTCATCGCACTGGACGAACGTCACCTTGCGGCCGTTCACCCCACCGGCCGCGTTGAGCGCGTCGAAGTACGCCTTGGCCCCGTACAGGGAACCGGAGAACGTCGTCGGCCCCAGTGGGCTCGTCAGACCGACAATGGCACCGACCTTGATGTCGTTCGCGGTCACACCGGTGTCCGACGCGGTGTTCGCGCCGCCCCCCTGGGACGGGCCGCTGGGCGGCGTGCCCTGGTTACTCACCCTGCTTCCGCAGGCCGCAAGCACAAGGACGGACAGTGCGGCTGTGACGACGAGCGACTTCGCTCGTATGGGCATTACTCTCCCTCGTGATCGCTGGTTGCCTCAGACGTTATTGCGCTTCCCGGGATTCCGCGCGCCACCCCTCCAAGATCAAAAATTGCACGCGGGCAGGAACGGCACCAGGAACGTCCGGTAGCGCCCGGTCAGGCACTGGCCATCATCACGATGGCAATCAGCATCGCGGTTCAACTCCCGCCGAGCCGACTGTACTGGTCATGTTTTTATGATCAACCACCGTGGCGCGTCCGAAAGCGCCGCCACCACCGTCTGCGTGACACCGACGCGATGGGATGCGCCGACACGAGAACCTGGCCGTCCTCCGTGAACACCTCATTCTGGCCGCCCCCGACAGGGCTGTTCCCGGAATCACCGTTTGCGGGATCATCGCGGCTGAAGTCGGCAGCGGCCTCAGCGGGACCGGCACCGTTGGTGCCCGGCGTGGACGCGGTGGTGGACGCGGTGGTGGACAGCAGCGTCACCGTGGAGGACAGCTGATCACGCTCGACAGTGGAGCCCGCGGCCACGGACGGCACCTCGACAACCGCGGGTGTCACCTCGCTGGACGCGAGCGATGCTTCAGCGACCGGCGCGAGCGACGCTTCAGCGACCGGCACGGGCGACGCTTCGGTGACCGGCGCGAGCGACGCTTCAGCGACCGGCACGGGCGACGCCTTGACCGAGTCAGCGGCGGCAGCGGCTGGCAGGGCTGACACGTCGGGCGCGTCGGGCGCGTCCGCTTGATCGGCGCCCGGTACCGCTGGCTGGGCCGAGGACCGCGCTGGTGGTTGCCGAGAAGAGCCAGCCGCCGATGCGCTGGCGGACTTCCCGCGGGGCGCCCGGGGCTGCTTCGCGGGTGACTTCGGCTCGGGCCGCGCCGCCACCGTTTCATCAGAGCCGTCCCGTGGAGCGGGAACCGCCCGCCGGCCGGATTTCGCCACGGTACCGGCGGCAAATGGCGCCGCGGCGGGTTCTGGAGTCACTCGCTGAGTGGGGACGGACTCAGCCGCTACGGACTCGTCTCCCAGCGAATCTCCGAGTGAATCTCCGAGTGAATCTCCCGACCGCGGTGCGGGGGTTTGTGCCGGTACGGCCGGCTGTGCCCGCGTGGGTTTCGGGTAGGCATCGTGCTGCGGCAACAACCTGTTCACAATGCGTCCGCTCGGGCCCGGCCCGCGGTGGATGCGCCCATTGTCCGACAGCCGCCGACAGACCTGGTTCACGGTCTGCCGACGAAGCTCCAGCGCTTCCGCCAGCTGTCCGTCGTCCAGGCCGGCCGGAGCCTTTGCCAGCCGCTCAAGAATGCGGTCCGCGACAGTAGTCACAAACCCGGACGCTATACGCCATCCAAAATCCGCTTGCAAGCGGGGTGGGTCGACTTCAGCGCCTGTCGTCCGTCCGTGGTGAGTCCGGCGCTCCGCGCGAGCGGTGCAGGCGTGCCCGGTGGTGGTTTGATGATCCGTGCGCCTTGGCGTTATCCGCGGCCCATTCGGGGAATAGCCGCCGATGACACCCCACGGCAACAAGCCAATGATCCAGCCAGGAGGCGACGATGGCGCAACTGATGCCGGACGACGACATCAACAGCGTCGACGCCGGCTACATCAACGCCTATGGCGGCCCGCTTGAGCAGTCCGAGAGCCTCGACAGCGACGGCCTCGGATCAACCGACCGGGGGCATGACCCGCTTGACGACGGCTGGGATCCGCCGGACCGCTTCAGTCCGGGTGAACGCTTCGGCACGACCGCCGCCGAACAGCGTACGGGTGAGTCGCTGGACTCGCTGCTCGCGCAGGAGCAGCCCGATCCGGATCCGTATGCCGAGGCGGCCCGGTTGGAGTCGGGCGACGTCTTGGAGTCCGACGTGTACGCTCCGTTCGATCCGCCGGAAAAGCTCACGCTGGACCTTGACGGACCAGCGGGCAGTTCACCCCCTCTGCTCGCCGACGACGAAGGCGTACGGAACGTAACCACTGGAGAGCTCATCGCACATGGCCCGGTCGGTGGACGCTGCCGCAGCCGCGAGGACCCCCCGCGGCCGAGTGCACCGGAGGAGGAAGCGGTACGGGTCCACGACGAAGAGTGACCGGCGATAGGGGACGCGATGTCGCGGGGCTGGGGCACGCACCTCGCATCGTTGTCGCCGGTCGACGCCCAACACCTCCGGTGACTGCCGGGCGCTCTCATCCGGCCCCGGCCCGCTCCAGCACGATCCGATCGACGCCCTCACCACCACCCCGCTGGCCGCCACCGGCCACCGGCCACCGGCGGCAGGCCGCGCCCGCGGTCTGCACACCACCGCCATACCCGCCATGCTGGCACGATGGCCTACGGCGAGCCGGCTCCCGACGACATGACCGCGGCACGCGAGCCGCCAGCGAACGACGCCCCCGGTTATGAGGGGCTGGCGACCTTCTGTCACCGACCGTGGTTGCCCGCGCCGGCAGACCTCGCGGCCCGCCGTCCGGACGTCGCCGTGATCGGAGCGCCGTTCGACATCGCGACCACTCATCGGCCGGGCGCCCGCTTCGGCCCGCGGGCCCTGCGCGCGCTCGCCTACGAATCCGGCACATATCATCTCGATCTCGGTATTGAGATCTTCGACTGGCTCGACGTCGTGGACGCCGGGGACGCCCGCTGCCCGAGCGGGCAGACCGAGGCGTCCCATCGCAACATCCGCGCGAAGGTCGGCGGCGTGGCCGGGCTCGGCATCATCCCGGTCGTCATCGGCGGCGACCACTCGATCACCTGGCCAGCGGCGTCCGGGGTGGCCGAGGCCGTCGGCTGGGGCGAGCTCGGCGTGCTGCACTTCGACGCGCATGCCGACACCGCGAACATCATCGATGGCAACCTCGCCTCGCACGGGACACCCATGCGCAGGCTGATCGAGTCCGGAGCCGTCCAGGGGCGCAACTTCGTCCAGGTCGGGCTGCGCGGCTACTGGCCACCACCGGACGTGTTCGCCTGGATGCGCGAACAGGGCATGCGCTGGCACCTGATGCAGGAGATCTGGGAGCGCGGATCGCGCGCGGTTGTCACCGACGCGATCGCCCAGGCTGTGGACGGCTGCCGCGCGCTCTATCTGTCCGTGGACATCGACGTGCTCGACCCCGGCTTCGCGCCGGGTACCGGTACGCCCGAACCAGGCGGGATGACACCCGCGGACCTGCTGCGCGCCGTCCGCCAGGCCGCGCTGGACACCCCGCTGGCGGCGGTGGACATCGTGGAGGTCTCGCCCCCCTACGACCATGCGGAGAACACCGTCAACAACGCGCATCGGGTCGCGATGGAGGTGTTCGCCGCCCTCGCCCACCGGCGGCGCCGCGCCGCCGGTGGTGTCCCCGGCCTACCTGGACGCGACCCGCACGGCATCTCCTGACCCGCACCAGCCCCCCTGTCCACCCGCCCCGGTCCCCCGGCCCCCGGTCCCCGGTCCGCTGCGGACCGGGGGGACTCGCGTCCCGCCAGCGTGGGGACGGGGACCCTCTATTGGGCAGGTGGACCGCTGTTGGGAACATAAGGGACAGCACGCCCCGATACTCTCCCGCGGACTTCCCACTCTGAGGTGGCGCCCATGCAGGGACGGCAGCCCCGACGATCAGCGAGCCGGCGGTCGCTCCTGCGCGGATCGATCGGCGCGGCCAGCCTGCCCGGCCTGTCGGCGCTGGTTGCGGCCTGCTCGGGTGCGCACACCGAAACATTCTCCGAACAGCAGCACCCGAAACCCGGCCCGAACAACCCCATGCTGTGGCCCATCAGAGCCGACAACCAACCCATCGCGAGCAACCTGCCGCCGGAACGCGACCGCCCCCTCAAAATCTTCAACTGGCCCGACTACATCGACCCACGGGCACTCGCGTCGTTCCGCGACTCCGTGGGTGTGACCGTCGAGGTGACGACGTTCAGCGACAACAGCCAGGCGCTGGAGGCCATCTCGGCCGGCACCGTCGACCACGACATCTACCTGCCGAGTTATGACCAGCTCGCCCAACTGGTCGGCAACGGCCGGCTGCGGCCGCTGAACCACAGCTACATCCCGAACATCAGCCAGGTATGGCCGGACTTCACCAACCCATTCTATGATCTCCAGTGGCGCTACACCGTGCCGTACACCGTCTACAGCACCGGCATCGCCTGGCGTTCGGACCTCGTCAGCGAGGACATCAGCGCGCGGGACAACCCGTTCGACGTCTTCTGGGACGCCCGGTACCGCGACAAGATCTCCGTGATCAACGACTATCGAGCCGTGATGGGCATGGTCCTGCTGCGGAACGGCCTCGACCTGAACACGACCCGGCAGAGCGATCTCGACCTTGTCCGGGCGCAGCTGGCCGACATGGTCCGCGAGACCCGGCCCAAGGCGACGATCACCAACTACCGAGACCTGCCCGGGGGGCACTTCCCCATCGTCCAGGCCTGGTCCGGTGATGTGGTGAACGCCCGCAACTACCTGGCCAGGAACGCGAACCCGAACATCCTGCGCTACTGGTCACCGAGCGACGGCCGCCACCAGGCGGACAACGATCTGATGGTGGTCCTGCGGAACGGCAGGAACCCGGTGGCCGCGCACATGTTCCTCAACCACATGCTCGACTTCGACGTCGCGGTGAGAAACTACGCGACGATCGGGTACCAGCCACCGCAGAACCGCATCACCTCCGCCGGACTCATCAGTCAGGGGTTCCTGCCACCGAGCCTGGCGAGCGCGGCCGTGGAACCGGCCTACTTCGCCACCGGCCTGCGCATTCTCGAGCTCGACCCCGACGTGGACCGACGCTGGCGGTCGGTCTGGAACGAGTTCCGCACCAACACCTGACACACCGGCGCCTGGCACACCGGCGCCTGGCAGCGTGGGCCTTGAGCTCAGCGAGCGGTCATCGGGCGGCCGAGGGCGTAACAGGCGATCGCCGCGGTCGCCGCGACGTTGAGCGAATCCACCCCGTTCGCCATCGGGATCCGCACCTGGATGGTGGCCGCCTCGAGCGCCGCCCGCGTCAGGCCCGGGCCCTCCGAGCCGAGCAGCAGCGCCAGCTTCTCGTACGGCCGGGCGCTGAACTCGTCGAGCGCCACCGCGTCCGGGGACGGCGTGAGCGCGACCACCGCGAACCCGTGGTCCATCAGCAGCGACAGCGCCGCCGGCCACGGATCGATGCGGGCGTACGGCACCGCGAACACCTCGCCCATCGACACCCGCACCGACCGCCGGTACAGCGGATCAGCGCATCGCGGGCTGAGCAGAACCGCGTCCATCCCGAGCCCCGCCGCCGACCGGAAGATCGCTCCGAGGTTCGTATGGCTGACGATGTCCTCGCAGACCAGTATCCGGTCGGCCGTGTCCAGCACGTCCCCCAACGGGATCAACGGACGACGGCACATGGAGGCCAGCGCCCCACGGTGCACCTCGAACCCGGTGATCGTGGCAAGCACGTCCGGCCCGGCGAGGTAGACCGGGATGCCCGGGTCGAGATCGTCCGGCACCAGCGCGAGCTTCGACGGCCCGACCAGCAACGAACGCGGACGGTAACCAGCACGACGGGCCCTGTCGATGACCATCTCGCCCTCCGCGATGAACAGCCCCTCCGCCGGCTCCCGCCGCCGGCGCAGGGCCACGTCGGTCAGCCCGACATAGTCACGGACCCGTTCGTCGGCCGGGTCGTCGATCTCCACAATGCCCAACCCGCTGTCACACTCCGTCCGTTCGAAGCGCGCCGTCACGATTCCACCGTAGTAGCAGAATCAGCCCCCATGACCGCTCACCTGGCCGCCCAGCCGGCCGACCAGCCGGCCACCCGGTCGACCCCCCGGCGCGTCGAAGCGCCCGTCGACCTGCTTGTGCGCGGCGCCGACATGGTGGTGACGGTCGACGACCAGCGCCGCGAGCTGCCTGGCGGGTGGGTCGCGGTGACCGATGGGCTGGTCAGCGCTGTCGGCGCGGCGAGCGACCCGCTCCCGGCGGCGCACCGCACCCTGGACGCGGCCGGCTGCCTGGTCACCCCCGGCCTGGTCAACACCCACCATCACATCTTCCAGAACCTCACCCGGTCCTTTGCGCCGTCGGTGTCCGCGGCGCTGTTCACCTGGCTGCGCACGCTCTACCCGCTGTGGGCGCGCCTGGACGAGGAGGCCGTGCACGTCTCGGCCTACGTCGGCCTGACCGAGCTGGCGCTCGGCGGGTGCACGACCACCACCGACCACCTGTACGTCCACCCCCGCGGCGCCGGTGACCTGATCTCGGCCGAGATCGCCGCGGCCCGCGCGCTGGGCATGCGGTTCCATCCAGCCCGGGGATCGATGTCACTGTCAGTAAAGGACGGTGGGCTACCGCCGGACTCGATCGTCCAGGATCCCGATGAGATCCTCAGCGCCTCCGCGGCGCTTGTCGCCGCCCACCACGATCCCTCCCACGGCGCCATGGTCCGCATCGCGCTGGCGCCCTGCTCACCGTTCTCGGTGAGCCCCGAGCTGATGCGGGCCACCGCCGAACTCGCCGAACGTCTCGACGTGCGGCTGCACACCCATCTCGCCGAGGACCCCGACGAGGACGCCTACTGCCTGGCGACCTACGGCCGGCGTCCGGTCGAGCACTTCGAAGACGTCGGCTGGGGAGGCGACCGGGCCTGGGTCGCCCACTGCATCTGCCCGAACCCGGCTGAGGTCGCCCGGCTCGGCGCGTGGGGTACCGGGGTCGCGCACTGCCCGAGCAGCAACATGATCCTCGGCGGCGGGCTGGCACCGGTCACGCGGCTGCGGGCCGCGGGTGTACCGGTCGGGCTCGGCTGTGACGGCTCCTCCTCGGCGGACGCCGCGTCGCTGTGGCTGGAGGCCCGCACGGCAATGCTGCTGGGACGGGTCCGCGGCGGGGCCGCGTCCATGTCCGCCCGGGATGCGCTCGAGATGGCCACCCGTGGCGGCGCGGGCTGCCTCGGACGGACCGGTGAGATCGGTGAGCTGTCCGTCGGCGCGGTCGGTGATCTGGTGGTCTGGCCACTGGACGGGATCAGCTTTGCCGGGGCGCTGACCGACCCGGTGGAGGCGTGGCTGCGCTGCGGGCCGGTCGCCGCCCGGCACACCGTCGTCGCGGGGAGGACGGTGGTGGCCGACGGGATGCCTGTGCATCCCGGCCTTGCCGAGATGCTGCGCCGCCACCGCATGATTGCCGCACGTATCCAGGGGCTGGGGTAGTACTACAGGGATAGATCCTTAATACATGAATTATGGTCATGTTTTCCTGCAGAAAATTGGGCCGTTTGTCCCATTCGCAGAACCATCAACGGCTCGTCCAACCTGCTGCCCGTCGGGGACCGGGCCGCGGTGCACGCGGCCTGGCGACGCCACGCCGACCTGGTCCGCCGCGCCTGGATGCGGGGCTCACCGGTCGGCACGGGCGAGACCGCGCCGACCGGGCTAATATTTGC
>NZ_CAKJTP010000069.1:0-13553 GCF_917627335.1 Protofrankia sp. CiT1
GGCGGGCCCGGGGCTGGCCGAGACCGTCCCGGCCGAGACCGTCCCGGCCGAGGCTGTCCTGGTCATGGCCATGACCATGGCCGTCGCGCGGCGGGCCAGTCCCGGGCCGGCGGTGCTGAGCACGGGAGCCGCGAGCAGCGTGAGCAGCACGCCACCGACGGCGAATCCCGCTGGGCCGCTGCGGTGCGGGGTGACGACGAACCAGCTGGCGACGGCGAAGACGACCAGCGGCGGACGGGACCCGGATGCATCGGGCGCGGGTGCGATGACGAGCAGCGGAGCGACGAGCAGCAGCAGGTAGTGGCTCCAGATGATCGGTGACGCCACGAGCGCGGCGGCAAGCGTGCCCGCGTACAGCGTCCGTTCGTCCGCCGTGTGTCGCATGCGCAGCCAGCATGCGATGAGCAGGCCGAGCGCCGCCACCCGGGCGATCCAGCTGGCCATGGTGAAGCCGAGACCGCTGTTGACCAGCAGGCCGGTGAGGCTGAGCCCCATCGGGGCCTCCGTGCGGCTGAGCACTGTGAGCATACCCAGGTAGGCGCGGGTGCCGACCGGGCTGATGAGCTCGGCCAGGGCGAACAGCACCGTGACGGCAACCGCGGCGACCGCGCTCGCTGTGGCCCGTCGGGTCAGCACCAGCCACAGCCAGACCGGTGCCAGGAACAGCTTGGCGTAGATGACGGCAGCCGCGATCATCCCCGCGCTGACCGGCCGGTCGCGGCAGCGCCACAGCGCGGCGAGACCGAGGAAGAGCACGGCGTTGAGCGTCCCCATCTGTAGGCCGGTGATGGTGCAGGACGCCATCACCACCAGCGCGTAGGTCCGGGCCTCCCGCGCGCCGGCGAGGTGGGCCGCGGCGATCAGCGCCGCGACCGAGAGCGCGATGAACGCGAGCGCCCCGTAGCGGCCGAGCCACGACAGCGGGACGAAGCCGAATGCGACCAGGTAGGGATAGACGTAGGCGAAGCCCGAGGAGATCTCGGCGGAACCCGGCGGCGGATAGGGGTCGCGGCCATGCCCGACGGCGCCGCCGGCACGCAGGAACACCTCGATGTCATAGTGCGGGAGCGGCACGATGTAGACCAGCCACACCGCGGCCACGACGGCCGCGAGCGCGGCAGCCCCCCCAGGCTTACTCACGCCAGCGCCGATCGTCGTCCGCTGAAAACGTTCAGCGCCCGCAGCCTGCCAGTACCCGCGACATGTGAACACCACGCCCGCCTCGCCCGTTGACGTCCTCGACATCGTTGCGCATGCCGCGGTGAGGGGGCACACGCCGCCGGTTCCGGGACCGCGTCAACGCGCGGTGGGGCGTCCAGAGCTCGGCTCGCCCGACCGCCGCCCGGCGGTGGCGCCGGCATGCCGGCCACGTCGTCCCATCCACTTGCCTATTACCCTGGGGGGGTATACGGTCCGCCCTGTGATACCCCGAGGGGGTAGCGGATGGTGAGGGTGCGGTGAAGAACAGATGGGCGTGGCCCACGGCTACATCGGCAACAAGGACGACTACCGTAAGCGGTTACGGCGCATCGAAGGCCAGATCCGCGGCTTGCAACGGATGGTTGAGCAGGAGGAGTACTGCATCGACATCCTGACCCAGGTCTCGGCGGCGACCAGGGCGCTGCGGGCGGTGGCGCTGGGCCTGCTGGATGAGCACCTGGCGCACTGCGTCGTGGGGGCCGCGGCGGCCGGCGGCGACGAGGCCGACCGCAAGGTACAAGAGGCCTCGGAGGCGATCGCTCGCCTGCTCCGGTCCTAAGTGGTCGGCGCCGGAAGTGCATCCAGGGCCTGCCGGCGTCAGGCGGCGCCTCGCTTCATCGCTCCCCGCACATCGCTTCGCGATGCACGGGTACCCCGGCTCGTCGGCCCCGGTAGAACACCGCTACCGGGGCCTCCTCCGCCTCGCGACGCATCCACCTGGCATCCGACAGCCCCCGAAGGACTTCCAGCGCCGACCACTGAGGCGTGTTCCGGAAGTCAGCTGTCCGGCTCCCGGAGCGAACCACGGCTTCCGAAACACGCCGTACGAGCAACCGGCAACAAAGGAGATGCACGATGAGCGCGACAGCGGACGCTGCGCATCCCGTCGACCTCGGGGAGATCGACCTGTCGATCGGGGGGATGACCTGCGCGTCCTGCGCCGCCCGTATCGAGAAGCGGCTCAACAAGATCGACGGTGTGACCGCCGCGGTCAACTACGCCACCGAGCGGGCCCGGGTCGTCTATCCCGGTCGGCTCACCACGGCGGCTCTGATCGCCGAGGTGGAGAAGGCTGGCTACCGCGCGTCCGTACCCCAGCCGGAAACGCGGCGTCCGGCGCGGCCGGGGAACACGGCGGCGCGTGCCGCTGGCGAGACCGGCGCGGCAGCCGAGATGGATCAGACCGGCCCGCTGCGGGCCCGGCTGGTCAGCTGCACCGCGCTGAGCCTGCCGGTGCTGCTGCTCGCGATGGTGCCCGCGCTGCAGTTCGACAACTGGCAGTGGCTGTCGCTGGCGTTGGCCGCGCCGGTCGTGCTGGGGGGAGGGCTCCCGTTCCACCACGCGGCGTGGCGGAACCTGCGGCACGGCGCGGTGACCATGGACACGCTGATCTCGACCGGCACGCTCGCGGCGTTCGGCTGGTCGCTGTACGCCCTGTTCCTCGGTCATGCCGGCGACCGCGGCATGACGATGCGGTTCACCCTCCTCGCCACTCGGGACAGCGCCGCGAACAGCATCTACCTCGAGGCCGCCGCGGTGGTGACGACGTTCATCCTTGCCGGGCGGTACTTCGAGGCACGGGCCAAACGCCGGGCCGGCGCGGCGTTGCGGTCCCTGCTGGAGCTGGGGGCGAAGGACGTCGCGGTCCTGCGCGACGGGCGGGAGCAGCGGGTCCCGGTCGAGCGTCTCGCTGTCGGCGACCGTTTCGTCGTCCGGCCCGGCGAGAAGATCGCCACCGACGGAGTGGTCGAGGAAGGCGCCTCCGCGGTCGACGCGAGCATGCTCACCGGCGAATCAGTACCGGTCGACGTCACGGTGGGCGACGCGGTCACCGGTGCCACGCTGAACGCCAGCGGCCGGCTGCTGGTCCGCGCGACCCGGGTCGGCGCGGACACCCGGCTCGCGCAGATGGCGAAGCTCGTCGTCGATGCGCAAAGCGGCAAGGCCGCGGTTCAACGGCTCGCTGACCGGGTCTGCGCCGTCTTCGTTCCCTTTGTGATCATTCTTGCGGTCGCGACCCTCACGGTCTGGCTCGCGCTCGGCGCCGGGGTGGCAACCGCGTTCACGGCCGCTGTCGCGGTCCTGATCGTCGCCTGCCCGTGTGCGCTCGGCCTCGCCACCCCCACCGCCCTGCTGGTCGGCAGCGGCCGGGGCGCGCAGCTCGGCATCCTGATCAAGGGGCCGGAGGTGCTGGAATCGACCCGGCGGATTGACACCGTCGTGCTCGACAAGACAGGGACGGTGACGACTGGGCGGATGAACCTTGTCGATCTTGTTCTTGCGCCCGGCACTGACCCCGACGAGGTGCTGCGGCTGGTCGGCGCGGTCGAGGACGCCTCCGGCCATCCGATCGGCCAGGCGATCGCCCGCGCCGCGCGGGAACGCCTCGGTGACCTGCCGGCGATGGCGGACGTGGCGGATTTCACCGCCCTCGGGGGCCTCGGTGTGCGCGCGGTCGTGGCCGGGCACACGGTCGTCGCCGGTCGCCGGGGCCTGTTGGCCGAGGAGTCGCTACGTGTCCCGGACGAGCTCCAGCTGGCGGCACGGGCCGCTGAGGAGGCCGGTCGGACACCGGTCTTCGCCGGCTGGGATGGCGCCGCCCGCGCGGTGCTCGTCGTTGCCGACACCGTCAAACCCACCTCGGCCGACGCGGTCCGCGGGCTGCGTGCCCTCGGCCTGACCCCGGTGCTGCTCACCGGCGACAACACCCGCGCCGCCCGCGCCGTCGCCGGCCAGGTCGGCATCGACGAAGTGATCGCCGAGGTGCTTCCCACGGACAAGGCCGACGTCGTGTCCCGGTTGCGGGCACAGGGCCGGGTCGTCGCGATGGTCGGGGACGGTGCCAATGACGCCGCCGCGCTCGCCTGCGCCGATCTCGGTCTGGCCATGGGAACGGGAACGGACGCCGCGATCGAGGCCGGCGACCTCACTCTCGTCCGCGGGGATCTACGCGCCGCGGTCGACGCCATCCGCCTGGCACGGCGCACCCTCGCCATCATCAAGGGCAACCTGTTCTGGGCGTTCGCCTACAACATCGCCGCGCTGCCGCTCGCCGCCGCGGGTCTGCTCAACCCGCTGATCGCCGGTGCGGCGATGGCGCTGAGCTCCCTGTTCGTGGTCTCGAACAGCCTGCGGCTGCGTCGCTTCCAGCCCGTCGGTGGTCCCGCGACCGGCGAGCCGGGCGTCACGGCAGCCCGGATGGCAGACCAGCGGAGGCCCACCGTCGATGCCACGGCCGCCGGCGGCCGGTAACCGACTGCCCGGCTACCGACTGCCCGGCTATCGAGTGCCCGGCTACCGACTGCCTGGCTACCGGCGGCACGGTCCCGCGCCGCCGGTAGCCGGCGGGGCTACAGCTTCGCGAGCAATGTCTTCATCGTCGTGATCTCTTCTGACTGGCTGGCCTGGATCCCGCGCGCGAGCTCCTTGGCCGGTTCATAGCGGCCGTTCTGCTCCTCGGCCCTGGCCATGCTGATCGCGCCCTCGTGATGAATGATCATCATCGTGAGGAACATGCGGTCGAACCCAGGACCGCTGGCGCCTGTCATCGCCGCCATGTCGTCGGCTGACATCATGCCCGGCATCATCGACATCATGGGCATGGCGGCACTCGACGCCGGAGCCATGCCCATGCCGTGGCTCCCGCTCCGCGGGGTGGCCGTGGGCTCGCCCCAGCTCCGCAGCCAGCCCGTCATCGTCGTGATCTCGGGATCCTGGGCGCTTCGGATCGTCCGTGCCAATGACCGGACCTCCTCACTGGCGGCCCGGGCCGACGCCAGGTCGGCCATGTCAACAGCCTGCTGGTGATGCGGGACCATACCCTGGGCGAACGTGACGTCGGCGGCGTTGTGATCACTGTTTGCCGACGTGCTGGATGACGCGGCGGCGGAATGCGTGGTGGAGCTGGCTGGGGAACTGCCGGTGCCGCACGCGGCCAGCACCATGGCGCTGAGCAGCGCGGCCAGAAGCGGCAGAAAACGCTTCATCGCAATGAGGTCCTTACGTGATCGTCAGTAGGCGGATGTCCGGACAGCGGACATGACCCGTCGCGAGACACGGCAGCGCGGACGCGGTCATGCCGCGAGCCGGTCTACAGACGAAGCACGCAGAGAGCGGCAGGATCGGGCGGTTGAGGTCTCCAGGCACGGGGTAACCCACGCCATCCCGTACCCCGACCGGCGGCTGCCGGCTGTCCGGCGGCCGCGGCGGCCAACAGCCACCCGGCGAAAGCGGCGAACTGGAGCAGTAGATCGATCGTGGTGGACGCCCGGAGAAAGGCACCGCACAGCGGGCCCGGATGGGTGTTGTGCCCCGCTGGCCCGTCTGGCGCGCCCCGGTCCGGGCAGTCGGGTGACCCCGCGGCCCGCGTCCGGGCGGTCTGCGCGACAGCGGCGGTCTGCGCGACAGCGTCCGCCATCGATGGGTGGGACATGAGCGGGTGGGCCGCGGACAGGTGAGCCATGGAGCTGGGCGGCAGCCCTCCCAGCCCACCGTGCATCACCAGCAGGCCCAGGAGGAGCAACGGCAGCACCGCGATCACACGCCACGGCCTGGCCCGTACCGCTCCCGATCCCGTCCGCACGCTTGTGAGTGTGCCTCACCGCGGGCTACGCCGTGGGAGAAGGCCCGATCTGATCCATTCGATGCTGCCCGGGGAAGGGCCGGAGGTGCCTTCGGGGAAGGCGGTATGTTCAGCGGCTGACTCCGCGCACCGGCGCGTGGGGTTGTGCGGGAGGGGCGGACGTGTCAACGAACCCGCGGGCGGCCTCGCTGGACGGGCGAGGGGCTGCCCTCTGGTGGGCCGCGCGGATCCCTGCCTGGGTGCTTCCAGCGTTGATCTGTGCCTGGTTCGCCGCGGCGCTGGCCGCGACGGCCGGTGACGCTCCTGCCTGCTCGGTCGCTCACCCGGGTGACTGCGGCCCGGATCTGGGCTCGGCGCTGCTCGGGGTGTGTCTGCTGGGCGTCCCGGTGCTGCTGTGGTGGTCGCCGGCGGCCGGGTGCACGGCCGGGATCGTGTTCTGTGTCGCGGACGTGCTCGTCGACACCAGGGGTCCTGCCAGCGTCGTACTTGTCGGGTATGGGATGGCATGCGCCGCGGTCGCGGCCTGGCTGGTTCGGGTGCGCGTGGGCCAGCGGGCCATCACTGATCATTTGGCCGGTGTGCGCGTGCTGCTCGGGTGGGTCCGGCCCGGCGGCCTCCGGCGCTCTCGGTTACTGGCCGTGGCCGCATTCACCGTCATGGCAGCTGGACTGTATGCCTGGTACGCCCACCTGGGCGCTGTCGAGGACCGTCACCTCGCCGCGGCCGAGGTGCAGAGCGTCCAGATCGTCGCGGTGGGCAAAGGCAAGATCACAGTCGTTCTCGCGTCGGGGGCGCGCCGCACCCTGGCGGTGGCCGACACGGCTGGCTATCCGACAGGCTCGTCCGTGCCGGTCCGGACCGATCCAGGTGATCCCGGCTGGGTCCGCCTCCTGGCCGAACCGGACGACCCGACCGGGTGGGCCGCCGGCGGGTTCGCCGCGGCGGCGATCGCGGCCGCGTTGATGTCGCGGGAGTGGGTGGGATGGCGTGCCCGTCGCGGTCTTGTGACCGGTCGGCACCGGGGCATCCACGTAAGGATCATGACAGACGAGCGTGGCGCGGTGCTCGTCTACGCCGCGGACGACGTGCGCGGAGAACGGCCGCTCGCGGTCGTCCCCGTCCGTTGGGCGGCCGGCGCGGCCAGCGCGGCTGGGCCAGGGCAGGTTGGCGCTGGCCGCTCCGATGAGCCCGGCCAGGCTGGTGATCTTCATGGGCGCGGTGAATCCGGCGGGTTTTCCGATGAACGGGCGTTCGGGCGGGCCTGGCGGGGTGAGGTCGACGACGCCGTCACAGCCTCTCCCGCCATGCTTGTCGGCGGGCTGCACGATGACGCCTGGCCAGCCTTTGTCATCGGGGACTATGCCGTCGGGGACTCCGCCGGTGGTGCTGATGTGCTGCTGCCCGTTGCCCCGCTGCGGACGTTCCGCTCACCGCCGAGCAGTTGGTGGCGGTTGCTGCGGGGCGGCCGTGGCCTCCGGGCAGCCCAACGCGGGCCGGGCGGGGACGACAACCCGGCCGGTGGTACCGGTGGCACGGCCACCGGATACGGCTTGCCCGGCCGCCCCGTACCGGCGGGCGACGCCGACGCGGCCGTGCCCGCTTTGCCCACCGTGCTGCGAGGACCGGGCAGGTACCGGGCGGCCGGCGCGACGGCGCTGGGTGGTGGGCTGTTCGGTGCTCCGATCGCCGTGCTGCTGGGGCTGGACGTCGTACCCGCGGTATGGCTCGGGGGCGTTCTGCTGGCCAACGGGCTGTTTGCCACCGGCCGGTCCGTCATCCTCGATGAGCGCAGGCTGACGGTCCGCGGCCCGATGTTCGTCCACAGCGTGGCCTGGGGGCGCCTGCACGGCGCTCGGCTTGTCGGTGACCGCCTTGTCCTGGCCTGGGAGCCGGCAACGGTGGTGGCGGTCGGGCCGTTCGCGCCGGTGGGGGAGTCCCCCGGCCGGCGGGAACAGACGGAGCGGACCGGCGCCGCGATGATGACGTTGCGTGCGCGGGCTGTCGCGGGAGCCGCGGCCACGGGTACGGGTACGAGCACGGGCGCGCGGCTTGGCCGGCAGGTGACGCGCGCACCGGGATTCGGGTTTGTGGTGGTCGCCGCGTACGTCCTGCTCGTGACCGCATCCTGGTGGTGGCACGCCCACGGCGGCTGACCCGTTTCACCTCCGGGCGCGGGGGCCGGCCCGCCGGTCAGCGAATGTCGAGAAGGTCAGCGGCGAGCAGGCACAGGTCATCCTCCCGGCCGCTGGGTCCGGCCACCTCGTCCAGCAGCCGGTCGCACGCTGCGTCCAGGCCCATGGTATTGGCGCCGGCGGCGACGGCCGACAGGAAGTCGAGCCGGTCGGATATGGAGGTGTCCCGGCGCTCGACCAGCCCGTCGCTGTAGAGCAGCAGACGTGCGCCTGGCGGCAGGGCCATGGTGTCCTGCCGGTAGACGAGGTTGTCCACGGCACCGAGGATCGGGCCGTGGACTTCCTCCAGGAAGGCCGGGCTGGCGCCGTCGAGCACCAGCGGTGGGGGATGTCCCGCGCATGACCAGGTCAGCATCTGGTTGGTGACGTTGAGGCAGACGACCACCGCGGTGGCGTAGACCTCCGAGCCGGAAGCCGTGAGGCTGGCCGACAGCTGGCCAGTGATCGCGGCGGGGGACTGCCCCAGCATCGCGTAGGCGCGCGCCGCGTGCTTGAGCTCGGCCATGACCGTGGCCGCGCGTAGCCCGTGGCCACCGACGTCGCCGACGATCAGCATGAGCGAGTCGTCCGGGAGCGCCAGCGCATCATACCAGTCGCCGCCGACGTCGACGTCACGGCCCGCCGGCAGGTATCGGGCGGTCAGGTCCACTCCGGCCACGGTCGGCAGGTGCCGTGGCAGGATCGCCTGTTGAAGTGCTTCGGTGACCGAAAGCTGTCGATCATACAGCCGCGCCCGTTCGATCGCGTGGGCGCAATGCCCGGCCAGGGTCGTCAGGAAGGCCCGCTCATCGGTATCGAAGATCTGTTCGGATGCCCACCCGAGCAGGATGACCCCGATCGGCCGTCCCGATATGATCATCGGGAGGTGGGCCACGCGGCCCAGCCCGGCCATCTCGAGGAGGGCCCCGACATGGGGATAGTCGGCCAGGTACTCCGCTCGGGAAGCGTCGAACCGGGCATGCGCCGTGCGCAGGACGTCCGAGGTGGCGGTGGCCGCCCGGCCGGAGATCCGTTCCAGGACGCGGTTGACCTGTTTGGACTGTGTGGTCGGGCCGACCATGCACAGCCGCCCCTCCTCACCGACCAGTATGATCGCGGCGACGTCGGCGCCGAGGTCGTCACGGGCGGAGCGAGCCACGGCATCGGTGACGTCCGGAACGGTCAGGGCTTGGCCGAGCGCGGCGGTGACGTCGAAAAGCTTGCGGGCCCGGTCCAGCGCCGACGACAGTGATCGGATCAGCTCCGCACGCTGTGCCTCCGCGCGCTGACGGTCGTCAACGTTGCGGAAGTACACGGTCATCCCGTCCGGCGCGGGAAACAGGCGGATTTCGAAATAGCCGGCGAGCGGCCCGTAGTATCCCTCGAACTCCACGGGGACCTGCGTCCGCTGGGCTTGTAGGTACAGTTTTTCGAACGCCGAGCCGATTATCTCCGGATACACGTCCCACATCGGTTTCCCGAGCAGCTCGGACGGGTCATGGCCGAGGAGCCGGCCCGCGACCGCGTTGACGAACACGAACCGGCCCTCGTTGTCGTACACCGCCACACCGTCGCTGACGTGCTGCATGGCGCGCCCGGCCTGTTCGCGCTCGTGGCGCAGCTCGGTGGTGTCGGCGCAGACTCCGGCCAGGCGGACGATCTGGCCCGTGGCGTTGGTGATTGTCCGGCCGCGCCCCTGGAGCCAGGCGTGTGAGCCGTCCGGGCGCATCACCCGGTACTCCTCCAGGATGGAGCCACCGCTCGCCAGCGCCATGGCGATCCGAGCCTGGATGTTCGGCGCGTCGCCGGGGTGAACGAGGGCCAGGAACGCCTCCATCGTCCCATCGAAGGCGTCCAGGTCGATGCCGTGCAGCTCGGCGGTACGCCGGTCCCAGCGCAGCGTTTCGCCAGCGACATCCCAGTCCCAGACACCCACGCACGCGGCGTCCAGCGCGAGCAGTAGATGATCGAAAGTGTTGGCATCGGGCGCGAGCGGCGTTGGTCCGTCAACGTGCCAGGACGCTGGTGCCACGGTCTCGGCGGGCGGCCGCGCGTCGCAGTGGGCTGACTGGCCGCGGTTACCCGTCCTGCCCATGGGGCCTCGGCGATCGCTCGGCAGATCATGGCTTGTCCGCCCAGGACCGGGCGGCGGTGTCGACACGGCTCGACAGTCAACCACGAGACCTCAGGTGCGTTCAGCAAAGGGAACGGAACAGGCCAGTATCTTGGCGCAATGTTACCGCGAGGCACCACCGCCAGGGTGGTTCTGCTCACGGTCGCGGGTGTGTTCCGCAGCCCGATCACTGGTGCCAGCGGGGTGGCGGTCTGCACCCTTGCCGCTGGTGCCCCTGGTCGGAGAGCACGCGATCATGGTTGTCGCGTGCTCGGAGACCTCAGGGGAGGTGCTGCTCGGGGAGCTCAGCGGGAACCTCGGGGAGCTCAGCGGGAATAGGGAGCCGGCCCCCCGGCGACGCCGGTATCGAGCAGCTTCGTCACCTCGTCCGGCGCGAAGCCCCAGCTGGCGAGCACATCGCCGGTCTGCTCGCCGGGCAGTGGCGGTACCGCGCCGAGTTCCGCTGGGGTGCGGCTGAAGCGTGGTGCCGGCGCGGGCTGCACCACGCCGTCGCGTTCGACGAAGGTTCCCCGCGCCTGGAGGTGCGGGTGGCGCGGCGCCTCGGTGAGCGACAGTACCGGCGCGGCGCAGGAGTCCGTGGCCAGCAGGAGGCTGGCCCACTCGTCGCGGGTCCGGGTACGGAACACGGCCGCGAAACGTTCCTTGAGCGCGGGCCAGTGGGCCTGGTCGTCCCGTGCCGGCAGGTCGGCCGCGGACAGCCCCAGGCGGTGGATCAGTTCGTCGTAGAACGGCCCTTCCAGCGCACCGACCGCGATGTAGCCGCCGTCGGCGGTTTCGTAGACCTCGTAGTAGGGGGCGCCGGTGTCGGCGAAGTTCGTGCCGGGCTCGTCGCGCCAGCGCCCCTGGGCGAGCAGCCCGTGGAACAGGGTCGTGAGCAGGGCGGTGCCGTCCACCATGGCCGCGTCCACCACCTGGCCTCGCCCGTGGGCACGCGCGTCCAGCAGAGCGCAGACCACACCGAACGCGAGCAGCATCCCGCCGCCGCCGAAGTCGCCGACGAGACTGAGCGGTGGTACCGGCCGCTCTCCGTGCCGCCGAAAGTTGTTCAGGGCACCGGCGAGGGCGATGTACGTGATGTCATGGCCGGCGGTATGCGCGAGCGGGCCCTGCTGCCCCCAGCCGGTCATCCGGGCGTAGACCAGCCGAGGGTTGCGGGCAAGGCAGACGTCTGGACCCAGCCCAAGGCGTTCCATGACCCCGGGCCGGAATCCTTCGATCAGCGCGTCCGCGCTCTGCGCAAGTCTGAGCAGCGTCTCGGTACCGGCGGGGCTCTTCAGGTCGAGAGCCACCGACCGCCGGCCGCGGTTCATGGCGTATCCGCGGGGGTCGGCCCCCTGCCGGCTCTTCTCGTAGTCGCCGCCCGTGGTGGCGCGCGTGAGCCGATCCACCCGGACGACATCCGCGCCCATGTCGGCGAGCAGCATCGCCCCGAACGGCGCTGGGCCCAGGCCAGCCATCTCCAACACCCGCACGCCCGTGAGCGGCCCGGTCATGAGCGTCTCCCCTCGTCCTGGTGGCTCGGTTGTACAGCTGACTAATCTGAATAAATGATAGAGATATACGGTGCCGCCGGCCCCCCGGCGGCAGCGGCGGCGTAGCCACAGGAGGCGGGATGATCAGCGAACCGGGAGACACCGCAGGAGACACTGACAAACCGGTTGTCGTGAGCTGGCCCCGGCCGTCGGTTGCCCAGATCACGCTGTCCCGCCCTGACCGGCTCAACGCTCTCACCTTCGGCATGGTCGGGCAGCTTTCCGACACGCTCGCCCGGCTCGGTGCGGATGAGCGGGCCCGCGTGGTCGTGCTCACCGGGGCCGGCCGCGCCTTCTGCGCCGGCCTGGACCTCGCCGGGCACGTCCGGGGCGCGATGGGGCGCTCCCGCGGACCGGCCGAGCGGCTGCGCGGGCAGGAGGCCTTCGCCGCGATGGTGCGGACCATCCGTGCGATCCCGCAGCCTGTCGTCGCCGCGGTCAACGGCGCGGCGGCCGGTGCCGGGATGGCGCTGGCGCTGGCCGCCGATGTGCGGCTGGCCGCTGTCTCGGCGCGTTTCCACGTTGCCGCCGTCAAGATCGGATTGTCCGCGGGGGAGTGCGGCATCAGTTATCACCTGCCCCGCCATGTCGGCTCGTCCCGCGCTTTTGAGATCATGCTTACCGGCCGGCCGGTGGATGCCGCTGAGGCGGAGCGCATTGGTCTGGTCTCCCGGATGGTCGACGACGCGGATCTGCTCGACAGCGCGCTGGAGACCGCCGAGGCCGTCTGCGCCAACAGCCCCTTCGCGGTGGCGATGACCAAAAAGATCATGTGGGCGAACCTCGACGCGGGGTTCACCCCGGCGATCGAGCTGGAGAACCGGACCCAGATCCTCGCCGCCATGACGGCGGATTCGGGCGAGGCAATGCGCGCGTTCGTCGAGAAGCGCCAACCCGTTTTCACCGGAGAGTAATACCGTGGAATATGATCAGAACCCTTACGAACAACTCCTCTATGCCGTCGAGGAGAATGTCGCTACGATTACGATCAACCGGCCCGAGCGGCGCAATACCGTTACGTACCAGGTCCTCGACGAACTGATCGACGCCGTTACCCGGGCGGGGGCGGATGATGACGTGCGCGCGGTCGTGGTCACCGGCGGCAGTGGGCCTTTCTTCTCAGCCGGTACCGACCTGTCCAGCGGTGACGGGTACGACGCCGCGGCGGCGGACTTCAAACCGTTGCGCGGCGGGACCAGGGATGTCGGTGGGGAGCTGGCGCTGCTGATCTACGATCTACCCAAACCGGTGATCGCCGCGGTGAACGGGACCGCGGTCGGGATCGGCATCACCATGATTCTTCCGATGGACGTGCGCATCGCCGCGGACAACGCCCGCTTCGGGCTGCCCTTCACCCGGCGGGGGATAATCCCCGAGTCGTGCGCGAGCTTCTTCCTGCCGCGGATTGTCGGGATCTCCAGAGCGGTCGAATGGGCCGTGACCGGCCGGATCTTTCAGGCCGCGGAAGCGCTGGCGGCGGGCCTTGTACACGAGCTGCTCCCCGCCGCCGACGTGTTGCCCCGGGCGCGGGAGATCGCCATCGAGATCGCCCACAACACCTCGGCGGTGTCGGTCGCCCTCACCCGCCAGCTGATGTGGAAGCTTCTTGATGCCGATCATCCCATTGAGGCGAACCGGCTGGAGTCACAGGCGCTGCTCGCGCTCGGCCGGATGGCCGACGTCCCCGAGGGCGTGGCCGCGTTCCGGGAGAAACGGGCGCCTGCCTTCACCCTGCGCCCCAGCCGTGACCTACCCGGCTTCTACCCGTGGTGGGCCACCCCCTCCTTCGAGGAGTGACCAGCGGAGGGAGGCGCCCTGTGTGGGGCGTCGACCGACGAGCCGGGGTACCCGCGCATCGCGCAGCGATGGACGGGGAGCGATGACGCCAGGCGCGTGCCCCAACCCCGCGACGCCGCGTCCCCTATTGTCGGGCG
>NZ_CAKJTP010000069.1:13687-22550 GCF_917627335.1 Protofrankia sp. CiT1
CTCTTACATGGCGGAAACCACAGGTGGGGTACGCCCACGGCGGCCGATGCTGCTCAGCCGGCAAATAGCATCGGGATGTGCGGGCCGGTGGTTTTCCTCAAATTCCCTGTCATCTCCGCGGGCACGGCCCCGGCCGCGATCTCGGCCGGTGACCGTACTCCCGGGCATCAGCACCCAGGCCGTCGGGCCTGTCGGGCGGCAGCGGACCGCTGCCTACGGTGTGTGCCGGCATGCGGACGGCCGCGGTCCGCTGCCGCGGGCCGCGCCGACCACCTGCCTGTCTGGCCAGCGGTTCCTGCCGGGGGGCGGACTCGGCTTCGGTGAAGCCCCCGAGGATGTCCTCGCCCGCGAGCTCGTCGCGGAGACCGGGCTGACGGTATCCATCGCCGCGCGATGCGCGGGTACCCCGGCTCGTCGGTCGACGCCTACAACCAGGGCGGCTCCCTGCGCCGCCGCGCGATGCGCGCGCCCCAGCCCCGCTCCTTGATCCGCGGCCCTGCTGCCGGGCGCTCTGATGCTGGCGTGACGGTCTGGCTCGGCGCCCGGATCGTGGGTGCTGGTGGTAAACCGGCCGAACTGGTCATTCGGTCGTTGCCGGCGGAGGAATGCATCCAGATGTTTCCGGCGTGACGGGCGGGTCCTGACTTCCACACGGCTTCCAGCGACGTGAAGAGAGCTATGATCATGGCTTTCAGTCAGCGAGGAGAACATGGTGATGAATCGGTCGACTGTGTTGCTTGAAAGAACTGGGCGGATGTGCGGGACCGTCTTTTTGGCGACATCTGTGATCGGAGCCGCGCTGGGCGGGACAATGAGTTATCTGGCCGCGAACGGTACCGAAGCCGGCGCGCCCGGCGTCGGCATGGCCACTGGGGTGACAGGCAGGCCACCGCAGGCCACCGCCACCGGTACGGTCCCACCGGCCGCGGCACCTGATACGGCCGACCCGGACATCGGTGCCTCGCCGGCCGTCGGGCCCGCTCCACCAGCGGCGCTGGCGCGGCGGGAGGAGCCGGCGGCATCCGACACACAGCCGGCCAGCGGTGCCGGAACAGCCACCGGTGGGCCCACCAGCAGCGATACCGAATCCGGAGCGGCACCCGCGCCGGCGCCCGCACCGGTGCCAGCCGCCTCGACGCAGCAGCCGGCGGCGGACCCGGCCACGACGGCACCCGCTCCCAGCCCGACAGCGCCGGCTCCAGCGGCCACGGCGTCACCGTCCGCGGCGCCGAAGCCTGTTCCGCCGGAGAACGGCCGGTGACGATCTGACGGTCTTCATGGGTGGCTGCCGCCATCGCCATGGGCCAGCGTATTTACTGTTCATTGATCTATATCTATATTTGTCATAATTTTTGTTGATTGATATCTCTGTGGCCGCTGGCAGTGCGCTGGCGGCCGTTCGCGTGTAAGCGACAAAATTATATTAAAATAATAGATATGATTGCCGTGGTTGTGGTTATCCACAGCGAACACGCGGCGGCCCGGCGGCCCGGTGCGATACGCCCGCTGGCGGGACCGGGCTGTGCTGTCGGAAAAGCTGTGCCGCCGGAAAAGCAAGGGCCCGGCCTGGCGCAGCCCGGAACTTCCTCGGCACAGGCGTGCCGGCTGGAGCGTGGGGTATGCCCAGCCAGGTGTGCCCAGCGTTTTTCCAGTGGTGCCGACGGCATGACGGGACGGTGGTCGCGTCGCTTTCGGCCCGCACTGTGACATGGCCGGAGACGACATGACCGGAGACGGATGTGTTCCAGGAACGAGCAAAAATGCTGCCCGGACGTCCCGACCTGTTTGTCATCGATATACCGAGGCCTGTTCTCGTCGGGCTGGGGAGCGCTGTCCTGTTGCTGGTCGTCCTGGCCCTCGTCGGGTCGCTGGACTCGCTCGCGCTCGCCGCGGTGCTCAGCTACCTGATTCTTTACGGCTTCTCGCTCGTGCTGCTGCGCTCACCCCACCAGGCCGGATCAGGCCGGGCGGACGCCAGCGGGCGGGCCCGGCGCGGTGTCGTTAGAGCGTGTGTGAGATCGGGCTTTCGATCAGTGAGCCGCGGCCAGGCGCTCCCCGGCAAGGCGGAAGGCCGAAGCGATATCGGATGAGTTGTCTTGGTGTGGCCGACAACGCGGCCAGGGGGCACCTGGGCGCGGCGAGCCGGAATGACGATCTCACACGCGCTCTGAGAAACGCGCTCTGAGAGTGGCTGGCACGAGGGCGTGCCCCAGCCCCGTGGCGCCGCGTCCCCTACTGCCGGTCGCTTTTCGTCATCCAGGTGAGGTCATTCTCGGTGATCCTTAGCCGCGCCGCGATCTCCTGGCTCGTCCGGCCGGTCTCCACCGCTTCACGAAGCGCCTGATTACGTATGGTTCGTAGCGATGTGCGCTGGGCGCAGTCGGTCCAGATCAGATCGTTTGCGGCGACCGCCCGTTCGATTGGGTCGGTGATGGCAAGCACCTCGTCATGGGATAGCACGCGACGATAGTCGCCGCTCCGCGCGGTTCTGGCAATGCCCGCGTACGGCAGAGTTCGAACGGCAGCTACCAGCTGTCCAGGTCCCCGGGGCTGACGTTGCCGCCGAATGGGTAACGTGCTGTCGCGTCAGCACTATATACCGTATCGTTACCGTGAGGCAGCCCGTGTGCGGCAGTCAGGCGACGCCGCCGTGTTCCGCGGTGGGCAGCGTCCGCCGCCGGTCGTGACGGTCCCGTACCCGTAGGTAGATCTCCAGGGAGAGGTTGAGCAGGAGGTGCCCCTCGTGGGCCGGCCGGCGGAACGTGCCCGGCTGGACGCCGAAGAGGCGGGCGGCTCGTTCACGCCGCTGGTCAAGCGTGAGGGCGAGGGTACCCGGCCACAGGCACAGCATGATCCCGGTCGCCTCGCTGTGCGGCTGGTCCAGGGTGGCGACGGCGGCGGTGAGCAGGCGATGCGCGAGGATCGCCCGGTCGTGGATTCCCTGGCGGGGCATGCCGGCCTCAACAGGCCAGACCAGGTCGACGAACTCCGGCGTATATGTGACCAGCTCGGCGGGCCGGCCACCACGGCGGAGTATCCGGACGAGCTGGTTGCGAATCTGTTGCACATTGGCTGTGTCCATCGGGTGGTTCGGTCGTTCCCTTCGAGATGACCTGTGAGGACCGTCTTTCGTAGCGGCTCATGCCAGTTTCTTGCCAGGCGCGTGCCCCGCTGGCCGCATCGGCTTTCCGCCTGCCAGCCTTCTACCAGTTTCCGTATCTGATTCTGGCATGACACCGTGCGTCGAATCTGCCCGGTACGGGTGCTGCACTCTGCCACGGCCGCGATGTTCACTGTTCGGTGACGGGCGGAACGTGGGCTGGCAGCGTGACAGGCATGATGCCGTCCGATCGTTGATCGGTCGTTGCGGCTGCCCCGAGCGGGCAGGTGATCGGAGGGTTGCCGATGAGCATGGAACCACAGCTGATGTCGGAGCCAACGGCGGAGCAGCGGTTGTACGCCGCTGTCCGCTTCGCGGGTGACGACCGGTCGAGCGTCGCTGAGGTGGCGATCCTGTTCGAGAGCGCCGCGGCGGCCGATGACTATGCGCTCGGCTGCCGGTGGGACGATTATCTCGTCGGTGCGATCCGTTTCCATCTTCCGCCGCGGGCATGCCGGGTGCGGTGGGTCGCATGATTGAGGGTGACCGGCAGCAGGGGGCGCGGCGTCGCGGGGCTGGTGCCCGCGCCTTGGCCTCGTTCCTTGATCTACCCCTTGCCGTCGGAGCGGCTTGGCCGTGGTGCGGCGGGACGCCGCGCCGGCCAGCGGCAGCGCTGTGGTTGTCGGTGCGCCGCCGAAGGCCTCCACAGAGATCCGTCAGGATGGATGCGTGGTGGTGCGACAGGCGGCGATGAATCGGGTCAGCTCGTTCACTCGGTCCGACCGGGCGTCAACCGCGCGGTTCACCACCCGGATCAGGTGATCGTAGGCGTCGGTGTGGTCGTAGCGGGCGGTGTCCGCGATCCGTAGTGCCCACCGCCAGTAGCCCTTGATCGTGTCTGCGAGCGGCATCCGGAACTGTGCTATCACGTCCCGGATCGGTTCCACCGCGGCATCGCCGTAGGCGATCAGATAGCGCTCCACCATGTCAGCCATGAACGAGAAGTGCCGGGCCTCGTCCCGGCCGAGCCGGTTCAGGATTTCCCGCAGCACCTCGTCGGTGACAACGGCACGCAGCTGCTGGTAGTAAAGCTGGGTCGCCTTTTCCTGCACGAGGGTGTAAGCGAAGAGCGAGATCGGGTTGTCGTGGGGCAGGCTGAACGCCCGCCGGCCTTCCGCGGCCAGCTCCAGGCGCAGGTGCTCGGGTTCGGCGAGCCCGGAGGCCACCTGGTAACGGAAAAGAGCACGGGCGTGGCTGTCTTCTTCCTGCGCCCAGCGAACCGTGAAATGGTAAAGCTCCCGGTTGCGCGCGAACTCCTCGGGGCTGACCCGCTCGTCCAGCGGGAAACGCTGGTTGTAGAGAGCGAAGTAGCCGGGTAGATGGTCTTCGATCAGGGTGATGAAGCGGACCGCGGACTGCTGCCCGTCGGTCAGCTTCCCGCAGTCCGCGCTGTCCCAGTCGAAGTCGGTCTCGACGTCGAAACGGCGCGCGGCCGGCCCGGCGGCCATGAACGATGTCACTGCCTGCTCAATATCGGCTGCGGGCAGCAGCTGGTTTGTCTCCTGCTGGGAGGCTGTCGTGGTCCGGGTCACGGCCATCGTTCCCCCTGACCGGGTCATCGGGTTTTCCGGCAGGTCAGGGCGTAGTGCTTGGTGGTGTACCCCCACCCAGCGTTGGCGATCTCCAGGTAGCGCTCGAGCCGCTCGGCCAGACCAGGTTTGATCCTTTCGATGTCGGCGGCGCTGGCACGGACGTTGGCCAGCCAGTCGTCGATCGTGCGCCGGTAGTCGTCGGTCAGGTCGTCGAGACTGCTCAGGGAGAAGCCCGCGTCCTCGGCGCCGCGAACAAGCTCGGACACAGGTCGCAGGTCTCCCCAGCCGAAGATGGAGTCGCCGACGAACCGAGTACCGGCGCGTTGGTGGAACGTCGTGTGGGCGGCCGTGCTGCGGAAGCAGCTCTCGGACACATACAGGCAGCCACCGCGGCGTAGCAGCGTCCGGGCCCGGCGGAACGCGGCGGTCAGATCGGGCATGTGCACGATCGACCCGAGCATCGTCACCGCGTCGAAGCTGCCGCTGGGGAGGCTGGTTTCCTCGAAGTGCCCTCGCAGCGTGGTGACGCGCGTGGCCACCCCGAGCGCCTCGGAACGCGCGCGGATGTACTCGTGTTGGCGTCCCGCCGGGCTGATGCCGACCGCCCGGCATCCGTGCTCCCGGGCCATGAACAACAGCAGCGATCCCCAGCCGCAGCCGACGTCGAGCAGCTGTTCGCCGCCGCGCAGGCCGAGCCGTTCGGCGACGAAGCGCAGTTTGTTGATCTGTGCCTGCGCAAGTGTGTCAGACGGTGACTGGTAGCGCCCGGCGCTGTACTTACGTGACGGGTCCAGGAACAGGCCGAAGATTTCCGGGTCGAGGTCGTAGTGCTGGTTGGTGTCGGCGACGGCGGTCAGGGCTGTCCCCGCGGCCGGCGTCATGCTGGATCCAGCGCGAGTGCGCCCGCGACCACTAGGGCGACGTCGTGGATGGACGAGAGGGTGAAGATATCCTCGTCGTCCAGCTCGACGTCGTAGTGGCGCTCGATCCTGGCGATCATCCGGAGTACCTTGACCGAGTCCGCGCCCTGCATCGACCGCAGGTCGGCGGACGGGGTCACGCTGCCGGCGGCGAGGCCGAGTTCCTCGGTCACGATCCCGGTGATCGCGGCGACGATCTGCTCATGGCTGGCGGACATCAGTGCTCCTTCGAAGGATGGTGGTGACGGGCGCATACGCCCGCGCCTGTCATGGCCGTGCCTGTCATGGCCGCGCCTGTCATGCCAGCGATTCAGCCAGGGCACGCCGGATGCGGGCGCCGCTGCCGAGGTCCAGGCCGGTCAGGGTGCCGAAGGCGCGGCGGATCTTCACATGGAGCCGGTCGAGCTCGCCAGCACCGGCGATCCGCGTCAGGAAGAACTCGAAGCCGGTGTCGATCGTCTCGTGGTCCTGGAGCTCGGGCAGCTCGCTTTTGAAGACGCTCACCGGATGCTTGATCCGGGCATCGGACGTGTAGACGTGCAGCGTCTCGAGAACTGACGGTAGCTCGTCCGGGTGCCCCGCCAGCCGCCGACGGGTGAAGTGGATGAACTCACGGGCATGTGCCGCCTCGTCGCGGCTGGCGGTACGCATGATCGTCCGCAGGACTGGTTCGGTGACCCAGTCGGACAGCGCCCGGTAGACGTGGTTCACCGTCAGCTCCGAGACGATGTTTGTTGCCAGCGTGGCGGCTGGTGTGCTGCCGGGAGCGTACGGTTCGCGCATCGCGTCCACCGGAGCGGTGTCGACGGGGATGCCCAGGGCTTCGAGCCAGGCGCGGAAGGCGTAGTGGTGCTGGAGCTCCTGGTATCCCCAGATCGCCACGAACGCCGAGAAGTCGTAGTCGTCGACGAACTCGTTGAGGAAGCCGTGCTGCGCCGCGATCGAGTTCGCTTCGCCCATCACCGCGCTGCGGGCCATCGTGACATGCTCAGGACGCACCAGATCGCGATCGATCTGGTCGAGCGGGAGGTCGGCGAGTCGCCACTGGTGACGCTCGTACTGCTGGAAGACGTCGTAGCTGTGCATCGGGTTCCCTCGGGCTGGTCGGGTGGGCCTGGTCGGGTGGGCGCCGGAGCGCCGGAGCACTGGCCCGGCGGCGTCAGGTCGTGGTCTGCCACTCCTGCTCGCGGGCGGCCAGGCGTTGGAACTTCCCGCTCGACGTGCGCGGGAGCGAGCTAGGCGGCAGCAGGCGCACTGTCAGGTCGGACAGGCCGAGCGAGCCGATGACCTGCGCACGCAGGTCCGCGGCGAGCAGGTCCCGGGCGGTCGGGTCGCTCAGGCTCGTCTCCGCGAGCAGCGTCATGAGCTCCGCTCCGTCGGTGTGCCGAGCCGCGACAGCGACACACCGGCGCTTGAATACTCCGGGGATGTCACGTGCGATTCCCTCCACGTCTTCGGGGTAGAAGTTCACGCCGTGCACAATGATCATTTCTTTTCGGCGGCCGGTGACGAAGAGTTCCTCCTGCCGGCGGAATCCGAGGTCTCCGGTGCGAAGCCAGCCATCGGAGGTGAACAGGCCGCTGTCGCTCCCCTCCGCCACCAGGTAGCCGGACGTCACCGAGTCCCCGCGGATCTCGATCTCGCCGACCCGGTGGTCAGCGGCGGGTACGCCATTGATCACCGGGTCGGCGATCCGTACCTCGACGCCCCGGACGGGCCGGCCCACGCCGACGACACCCCGTGCCTGGGGGTGCCCGCGCGGCACCTCGTGGGCGGACGCCGCATTGGCCAGCCGGTCACGGTCGACCCAGAGCGACGTGGGCAGGCATCCCAGTGACGGGAACGTGACCGCCAGGGTCGCCTCGGCCATCCCGTAGACCGGGAACATCGTTTCAGGCGCGAAGCCGGCGGGCGTGAAGCGTTCGAGGAAGCGCTCGATCGAGGCAGCCGCGATAGGCTCGGCACCATTGAAGGCGATCCGCCAGCGCCGCAGGTCCAATCGGGCCGCGTCATCCGCGGATACCGCCGCGACCAGCTGGTCGTAGCCGAAGCTCGGAGCGGTGGAGATCGTCGCTTCGACGGCGAGGAACTCGCGCAGCCACCCCGCCGGATTCTTCACGAACGAGGCCGGCGACCACACTGTCATGGGTATTCCACGCATAATCGCGCAAAGAGTGGCAAAAAGCCCCATGTCGTGGAAGAGTGGCAGCCAGATGCCACCGCCGTCGCCTGGGCCGAGAGCGATGCCCTCGCTGATCGCCTCGATACCGGCGAGCGCGTTGCCATGGGTGAGCCGTACTCCTTTGGGCGCCGCCGTACTCCCGGAAGTGAACTGCACGATGGCGAGGTCCGTCGGAGCAACCATGGGGAGCCTGCCGGCCGCGCCTGTGCCGCCGCGCAGGTCGTCGGTGCAGACGAAGGTGGTCTCGCCCATGGACGCGCTGAAACGGCCGGCCAGCGCGCGCAGGCGGGATGAGACCAGCACGCGGCGCATCCCCGCGATTGATGAGATCCGCGCCAGCCGGTCCGCGTGTCCACGAAGATCACGGGCCGCTGTCGGCAGCGGCAACGGGCACGCGGCCGCACCGGTCCTGGTGACAGCGAACAGGGCCCGCAGGAACTCAGGTGCGTTCTGGCTGAAGATACCGACCCGGCTGCCAGGCCCCACACCGTCTTCGGCCAATGCGTGGGCTATCGACAGCGACGACTCGGCGAGGTCCCGCAGGGAAATCGCCGCCGGTTCGGAGGGGAAGCGGACGGGAGTGTCAGGGCTGCGTACGGCAATCTGGTCGAGTGCTTCGTGCAACGTGCCGGCGAGCATGCGGCCTCTCTCTGCCTGGTGAAGGTCGACCTGGTGAACACCGTCATCATCCGAGATTTTTTGCTGCTACGACGAATGCCGTCAATGTTTATTTTCTGGCTGTATTGATCTATTCGAGCGGGCAATCGGCCGTGACTGGGCACGCGCGTCGTCAATAATTATTTCAACGACTTTTGTAACCGCTTTGCGGGTTGTTCACCGGGCGGACGGCCAGCGCTGTTCGAATGAGCCAAGGTGCGCCGGCCGTTTCGGCTGCCGTTTCGGCCCCGGACGAAGCCGGTGGCCGGGCCGGGCCGGGCCGGGTGCGCGTGGCGCGGCGCGGCGCGGATTGTCGTGCATCGGGCGTCGGCTGGTCGGCTGCTCCTTCGCTCGGGGGCTGCCCGCGGCCAGGCGACGCGGGCCGGGACTTAGAGCGCCCGGCAATAGGGAC